>JAHFDX010000002.1:6539-30772 GCA_023248785.1 Myxococcales bacterium | reverse complement strand
ATGCGGCACCGGACGGTACACAGGCGCTGGCCTTGGTTCGTACACAACTGGCGATACGGGTTGATACACGGGCGGCGCTGGTTGATACACAACAGTCGGTGGCGGTGCATATCCGATGACTACGGGTGCGGGTTCATAAACGACGGGTGGTGCAGGTCGATATACGACGACGGGTGGCGGCGCGGAGGTCACAACCACGCGAGGTTCGGGAGTCCGCACAACGACCCGGCGTCCGTGAACCACAACCACGCGAGGTTCGGGAGTCCGCACAACGACGTTTGGTGCGTGTGGCGTGCGAACAACAACGCCTGCACCGGCGTGAGCGCAGATGCCGGATCCGGGTGTGCAATTGCGGGCGTATGCACCCAACGACACAAGCGAACACAATGCGACGGTCGAACCAACAAATAGACGTTTCATGTACGTTTTCACCTCAAGAGGACAGACGAGAGCACAGCGCAGGGACTTCGAACATTTACGGGAACGTAACCTTGAGGGTCAGTTCTGGTGACGAGCCGAGGTCGGTCTTTCCTCCAGAACACCTCTCGAGTACTCGAAGTTCATGGCAACGCTGAAGCTCAAGCGGGGGCACGTCCAGGCCGTGTGGGCTGGTCATCCGTGGGTGTACGCCCAAGCTGTCGAGCGTCTGCAGGGGGCCGCCGAGCCGGGCGATGTGGTTGAGTTGATCGATCCGCATGGCAATTTTCTCGGTCGGGGCTTCTATTCGCCGTCGAGCGCCATCGTTTTGCGCATCCTGTCGCGCAACCCTGAGGAAACGCTCGACGATGTGTGGGTTCGATCCAAGCTTGCGGGTGCGTTGGCTGCGCGGGGCGAGCTAGGCTTGCCGAACGAGGGCACGACGGGATACCGATTGGTTCATGCCGAAGGGGATGGCCTTGCCGGGCTCATCGTGGATCGTTTGGGCGATGCGCTTGTCGTTCAATTTCTCACCGTAGGAATGAAGAGGCGGCAAGCGATGGCGCTGGACGCTCTGACCGACCTTGTGGCGCCACGTTCCATTTCAGACCGAACGCCGACCCACGTGATGCAACTCGAGGGGTTCACATCGGAGCGAGCTCTCCTCTGCGGCGAGATCGGTCCCGCGTTTGAATTCAAAGAGCGAGGCCTCGCATTTTCCATTCCCGTCGAGATCGGGCAAAAAACGGGATACTATTTTGATCAGCGAATGTTACGAGAACGCATCGAAGCGTTGGCCCCTGGGCAAAAGGTGCTCGACGCGTGCACATTTGTCGGATCGTTTGCTCTCGGCGTTGCGCGGGGGGGGGCAAAGTTCGTGCTTGCGGTGGACGAGAGCCCGGCCGCGCTGCGTGTGGGTCAAGAGCACGCGGAGCGCAATGGCGTTTCGGATCGAATTGAGTTCCGGCGTGGAGATGCGCGCAAAGTACTTTCAGATGAAGCGAATCGCCATGCGTTCGATCGAGTCATCGTCGATCCGCCACGACTCGCCCCCACGCGGGCCAATCGCGACAAGGCGCTCGGTGCCTATGAAAGATGGGCTCAAGCGGGATGCCTCGCAACCCGTAAAGGAGGCTTGCTCGCGTTCTGTTCGTGTTCGAGCGCAATCGATCTCTATGCCCTCACGCGCGCGTTGGCTCTAGGAGCGCGCCGTGCCGGATGCGAAGCGATCGTGCTTGAGCGTCACTTTCAAGGTCCAGACCATCCTGTTCCTGCGGCATTTGGGGAGGGGCTGTACTTAAAAGCACTGATCGCGCGAATCATCCCCGGGGGTCGTGCGGAGGTTATGCTTGCAACCGCTTAGGGATCTCAAAACGGAAGAAGCCGCGAGGCTCGTGGGCCTCCTGTTCGATCTCGACGACACGTTTCTTACCGACGGTCTTCTTCGTTCGCAGACCTACCAGGCTCTCTGGGATCTTTCCGATGCGGGGCTGAAGCTTGCCATCGTGACGGGGCGTCCGGTTGGATGGGTCGAAGTGCTTGTGCGCATTTTTCCTGTTTCAGGAGGTATCGCCGAGAACGGCAACCTATTCGTTGTCCGCGAAAGGTCACGGGTTCAAGTCGTCGATTCGTGTGTTCCCGACGAACGCCGTAGTCGCCGGATTCGACTTGCAAGGCTCGCGGACGAAATGCGAAACCGCGTCCCTGATGCAAAAGTGGCCGGTGACGCGCACCTTCGTGCATCAGACCTCACGTGGGACATTGGTGAACATCAACGTGTCCCACCGGACCGCGTGGCCATGATGCGCGACGTGGTGCTTGCACACGGCGCACGGGTCAGTGTTTCAAGCGTCCATCTGCACGCAACGTTTGACGCCCACGACAAGGCAACCGGCGCGCTTCAGTTTGCGCGATCGATCTGGGACGCCGACCCAACCGCCCTGCGTAGGTCGCTTGCCTTCATTGGCGACAGTGGCAACGACGCCGCGTGTTTTGCCGCATTTCATACGACTTTTGGCGTCTCGAACGTGGCAGATCATATGTCCGCGTTGTCCGTCCCTCCGCGGTACATCGCTTCTTTTCCAAGTGGCGCTGGATTTGTCCAAGTCGCCAATGCCATCCTACAAAAGAGGTCTGGATGAAAAGCGCGCCGCATCTTGAACTGGCAAAGCAGTACCTCTACGGCAACTATCGACCCGCTCCAGTCGTCTTCGTGCGCGGAGAGGGCTGCTCCCTCTACGATGAGGGAGGAAAGCGATACCTCGACCTATGTGCTGGCGTAGCAGTGAGCACGTTGGGGCACGCGCACCCTGAATTGACGAAAGCAATTGCGGAGCAAGCAGCACGCGTCATTCACGTGTCCAATTACTTCTACAACGCACCCAATATTGAGCTCGCCGAGGCACTGGTTCGACACACGGGCCTCGCGCGCGCGTTCTTTTGCAACTCAGGCGCCGAAGCGAACGAAGCGATGCTCAAGCTTGCGCGCCGCTACCACTATGCGCGCGGTGACAAGATGCGTCAGCGCATGATCGCTTTTCACAACGCGTTTCACGGTCGCACGATGGGTGCACTCACGCTGACAGGAACCCCGAAGTACAGAGAGGGGTTCGGGCAGTGTGGCCCCACTACGCACGTCGCGTACGGAGATCTGGATCAAGTGCGCGCTGCGATGGGTGCCGATGTGGCGGGCATCGTGGTGGAACCCGTTCAAGGTGAAGGCGGAGTTCTGCCTGCTCCGGAGGGATTTCTTGTCGGGCTGCGAAAACTTGCCGACGAGCATGGAGCTCTCTTGCTCGTCGACGAAGTGCAGACAGGTATGGGCCGCCTCGGGAAGATGTTCGGATTTCAAGGGCAGATTGAACCCGATGCGATCGCGCTCGCGAAGGGACTCGCAGGAGGCGTTCCGATTGGCGCAATGGTGACGAATGCGCGCGTAGCCGATGCGTTGCCACCGGGCACGCACGGATCGACGTTTGGAGGAAATCCGCTGGCATGTTCTGCAGCGCTTGCGGTGCTTCGCACGATCGAAAACGAGAAGCTTTGCGATGCCGTAAGGGCTCGCGGGCAGCTCCTCACTTCGCTCTTGAAGGATGCAGCAAAGGCTCTTCCAAACGCGTGCGAAGGCTCACGCGGAGTTGGCTTGCTGCAAGGGCTCATCCTTCGCGAAGGCCTGCTTGCTCGAGATTGGCTAGGAAAAATTCTCGATCGCGGGGTGCTCCTCACTGCGGCGGGTGAACGAGTTCTTCGATTCACGCCTCCGCTTATCGTGAGCGACGGTGAGTTACGTGAAGGCGTGCGAACGGTTGTCGAAGTGCTGAAGGAAATTAGCTAGCGCGGGTTAGGGCCTCAAGTGTGTCTTGGCCGATTTTTGAATCGATGCCCAGCGTTTTGAATCCGGGCAACACGACCGAGCGCAACGTGTCGACGGCAATGGCAAAATCTTCCCCCGGTGCAAAGTAGCCGAAGGCCCGCATTGCTTCGTGCGAGCGTCCAAAACGTCGCGCCACTACAAGCGGCTGCATGCAGCTTGCGACGAGCTTGTCCATCGCGAGGGTAAGGGCCGATTCACCCCATCCCGCGTCGATAGCTACCTTCGCGTACGCCCAACCGACGCGAGCGTGATCCATCTCATCTTCGAGCAGAGAACTCACGAGCGTGCGAACCGGTGCGTGAAGAGGTCCCTTCAACATCTGCGTGAAGTATGCACTCGTGATTGTTTCGTTGAAACACGACAACGCAACGATGCGAAGCAACGTGCGTTCGCGCGAGGGTTCGAGTCCAAAGGTTGGCCCGTGAGGCACTCCCATGCGTGGAAGAGGCTGATATTCCGGTCCAACAAGCGTGGCTGCGTAATCGTCGCAGAGCGTTGCATGTCGCACTTCATCGTGTGCAGCGCGCGTGAGCATTTCGAGAATCGGTGAGGGCGCGTTGAGGCGCGCGGCTTCGTACGCGAGCTGCGAGAATGCTCCAACGGCGGAGTGTTCACTTCGAGCGCGTGATGCCCAAACACGCGCGATGACCCTTCGCTCCGATGGAGCAATGGTGTCTGTGGGCAAGTCAGTCCACTCAATGGCGACGGGCTTGTAACGTCGAAGGCGAAACTCAACGAGCGTGGCCGATTTTTGCGGAAGGCGTGGGCGGAGTTTTTTGCTCGGCAATCCGGCGGGCATCACGGCTGTCCTGAATCCAGCACGCTGGGCCCCTCGTGAACCCACGGAGCGTCGACCTCACTGGCATCGCTTGCATCCGGCGCTTTCACGTCGGCGCCCTCGTGTGGCCAAGCGTCCGCATCGGAACTGCCGGCATCGCTTGCGTCCGGCGCTTTCGCGGTGGCGCTCTCATGTGGCCAAGCGTCTGCGTCAGTTCCGCCGTCTGTTGCGGAACCATCGCTGAGGGTTGCGCCGTTCGGATCGTCCGTGCGACCGCTGCACGCGGCACCAAACGCGACGCCCATGGCGACGATGGTGTGGCTCACGCGGGAATATGTGTGTTTCGTTCGGTTCATGGATTAAGAGCTCCTGCGCCGTCCTTTGAGCAAGGTGCGTGCCGTGAGCAAGATGTGAGAATTGGCCGGCAAATTCGCCGATCCACTGTGTCAGCGTGAC
This sequence comes from Myxococcales bacterium, assembly GCA_023248785.1. Lineage (GTDB taxonomy): Bacteria > Myxococcota_A > Polyangia > Polyangiales > Polyangiaceae > JAHFDX01. The sequence goes on along the minus strand of JAHFDX010000002.1, from coordinate 25,748 downwards.
TCAGATCCAGGCGAAGTGATCAGGCGGCAGTGGCGGTGGATCGCGCGGTCGTTCGCCCCTGATGCTCATCCTCGGACGCGAGCGCGATCTCGCTCTGCTTGCCCGGGTTGCGTCCCTTCATTCCGCTGTAGAAAGCACGCACCTGATCCATGTCGCGCACGATGTCGCCCGTTGGCCAGAACACGGCGCCAAGTCCTCCGCGCTTCTTTCCGAAGTCGAGGAAGCCAAGCACGATCGGTACATTCGCTTCGACGGCAATCCAGTAGAACCCAGACTTCCAGCGCTTGGTTGTGGAACGCGTGCCTTCGGGCGAGATGCAAAGTAGAACCTTGTCTTCGGCGCGCACGGCCTCCGCGATGCGTCCGACCGTGTCGCTCTTGGAGCCGCGGTTCACCGGAAGGCCTCCCACCATGCGCATGAACGAGCCAAAAGGCGGCGCGAAAAGTTCTTTCTTGCCCACCCAATTGAACTTCACGTCGAGCGCCCACCCGCACGCAATCATGAACGGCAAGTCCCAACCCGACGTGTGCGGCGCCGCGATCACCACGGCCTTGTCGACGTCAGGAAAGTGATGCTCCGCTGTCCATCCGAACGCGCGAAGAAACGCGCGACCCATCATCCTGCGTAGGTTCACAATGATGAACGATACGTGGAATCAACGTGATTTTCCCTGTGGGGGGCTGGGAATGGCCATCATGTGATGCGCCTGGGGGGGCGATGACAGAACGATGACAATTGTCTGCCTACCGCTGAGGTGGCCAGATGACTGGCGCACGATTGCAGGCACCGCTGCGCACAATTATACGGCAATCATGCAGATGCTTCCTTATCGACAGCTACCCTCAGCGATTGGGGTTGTTTCGACCATACGCCTCGAGCCCGAAGCGAGTAGTCACCGACGTAGACGCGTGGGCTTCTTCGTCGCGGCTGCCATTCTTTTCGGTGGAGGGCTGCTCATGCAACCTCTGCTGGGAATCATTTTCGTTCCCTTGCTTGTGTGGGCCTGGTTCCGGCTAGAACGTACACGACTATTGCTCACGCTCTCGCTCGAGGGCGGTACGCTTACGCTTGCCGGAGATGGTTTTCACAAGGAGGTGAACTTCGCGTCGATTCGGCGGGTCGAGCTCGATACCAAGGATACAGAAATGGTGAGCGTTGAGCTGCTAGCGGGTATTGCTCCCACGGCCTCGAGTGTTGGAACGCGCGCGGTTTCTCGAGTCGTGCTCTTCGGTGCGAAGAATAAGGTGCTCGCTACCTTTCCCGAGAAGTACGCAGCGTACACATCAGCGCTGGAACTCGCGCAAGCTGCGCGACGTTTTCTGCGAGCGCACGGATGGTTCTCCGCCGATGAGTTCGATGCCGTCTAGGTCGGTCGCGAGAGCATTCACCTCGCCGTTCGATTACGAGCTCTTCTGCTCGGCCTGTCTCGATGACCGACCGTCGAGGTCGACCTCGTCTCGGCCCTCGAAAACCGCGCAACACGACGCGAGGAGTATGTCGGGAAAAAACTCGGTGAAGCGTGGTTAACGCGACGCTCCCAGCATGCGCGGCAATCCATCGCATGCCTGTTTGAACCAAGGCTCCGGGAAGTGACCCTTGTACACCGCACACAACGCAGTCAGCCTTTGGTGATCCCGCCCGCGCCTCTCTGCATCGAGGATTGGTGAGACCAAAGGTGGAGCCTTGGGTGGTGTGGCTGCTGCCTTCGCAACGGTGCCATTGCGAAGCCGCAGCGCGGGCGAACGCGACGGGCCGGCCTCTGCGGGTAGTGCTGAAGTTGCAGACTCGAACGCCCGCCGTTGTTCTTTTGTCATGCGCTTGATGAGTTGGGGTGCGGTCTCACCTCCATCGTGTCCATCGTGTCCATCGCGTCCGACATGTTCGACGGGAGCGAGTGCCGCGAGCGCAATCGGTGGAACACGACGTTGGGTCGCGAGCGTCCACTTCAGATGCAGTTCACCATAGACATTCGCATGGGCGGCCGGACGCGGGAGATCCGCTACAAACACAAGACCTCGATGTTCCTTTTTGGGGTCAATCCAATAGCCCCACCCGAGATCGCTCGAATCGTTCTTGTTCCCGTTCGAGACTGAGCCCCAAATTGTGGTCGAAGGAAGCACTTCGACCTGCGTCGCATTCGTCGGCCACGGGATGCGAATCGAAATGGTTTTCGTCTCGAGGAAATGCGAATCTCCCGACGAGCAATACCCTTCGTTGCCCCAATTGCGCGCCATCACAGCCCACGTGTCATCGAGCGGAACACTGGGGAGCGTGTCCCACGCTGGATCTGGTTGCAGCGAGCTCGCCCTCACGCCGTTCGCATGGATGGCGATGGCCCATACAGGATGAAGCTCGACGGATGCGCTTGAGTGGCCAAGGTCAAGTCCGAGCAGTCCCGTCACGATGCCCCGCCTTCCGTCCATGAAAGCCGCACCAACGGTCTTACGCTGTGCGGTGCACGTAGGTTCGTCGTACCCCGTGATCGATTTCCACGACCAACCGTCGTGAATGCCTTTGCGAAAACTCGACCACCACGGTGTAGTGAAGTCTTCGCCCGACTCGGTCGGATCCCATTCGAGGTGGACTCGCCCATCGGAGCCGGTGGCGCCCGCGCCGTTCGCGGGGTAGATGTTCATCGTCCAATCAACATCGCCACCCTTCGGAATACTGTCAGCGCACTCCCATTGAAGGGGCCCTTCGAAAGTGGCGGGTTGAAAGTTCGCGTGTCCGGATACGTGGTAGTCCGTTTCGAAGTGACCCCAGAGGCACTTGCCGAACCAGCAGTTATCGATGGTGGTTGGAGCCGCGCGGCAAGTTGAGTTGCCGATGAAGGGATTGTATCCGTCGTAGAGGTTCCATCCGCCCTTCTTTGAGAAGTCGAGACAGTCCGGGCGAATGCTCGGCAGTGCTTCGGGGTTTGTGTAGTCCGTCTTCCCCGTGCGCTGGCGATATCGTTCTTGTTTCGCCCATCGTGGATTGCGTGGGATGCCGTTATCGTCTGCCGAATCCGAAACAAGATCGTAGTTTCCAAGAACCACAGGTGGACCGGGCTTCTGTGGGCGGGGACGACACGCCGGGATATCTTCAGAGCCCGGCTTTCGACAGTCGGGGACCGCGTGTGCCAATGGGACAAGAATGCTCGAGACGAGTGCAGGCGCGGATCCGCAAATGATTGCTCGGCGCATGGTCGCCCTTGGAATGTGCATGAGGCTTCGATCTCCCGCCATGAAATCAATATGCATAGTATGGCCGTACGTAGACAGAGAGCTTTCTACATTCGCCGCGTTGGACATGAATCGAACGGCGACCATCCACGCTTGACTCCGCACTTTACTCGAGGCTAGCTCGCACCCCGCGCGACGGTCCTCGTTTGCGCGAAGCCGCAGCACCCTGCTGCGCACGGTTGAATACACTCTCTCCAAATCGCGACATCACTGAAGGACGGTCACTTCTCCCATGCATCTTCAACAGTTGAAGCAAAAGGCGATGCCCGAGCTCGTCTCCATGGCCCGCGAACTTAACGTCGAAGGCGGCGCAGGCATGCGCAAGCAAGATCTCATTTTTGAGCTGCTTCGCCAAACCGCCGCGCGCGACGGAAATATCTTCGCGGAAGGCGTACTCGAGTGCTTGCCCGACGGGTTCGGCTTTTTGCGATCGACCGATTACAATTACCTTCCGGGTCCTGACGACGTTTACGTTTCACCCTCGCAGATCCGAAGATTCAATTTGCGCACGGGGGATAAGGTTGACGGCGCGATTCGCCCACCCAAGGAAACCGAGCGTTACTTTGCGCTCACCAAGGTCGAGAAGATCAACGGAACACTTCCAGAAGAAGCGCGCGACAAGATCCTCTTCGACAACCTGACGCCGCTCTACCCAACGAAGCGCTTCAACATTGAGCTCTCGACGCAAGGGCCGGTCAACAAGAGGAACATGTCGACGCGCATCATCGACATGATTGTGCCCATCGGAAAGGGTCAACGCTGCCTCATCGTGTCACCGCCACGTGCAGGCAAGACCGTGCTCTTGCAGAACCTTTCGAACGCAATTTCGACGAACCACCCCGATGCGCACCTCATTGTGCTCCTCATCGATGAGCGGCCCGAAGAAGTCACCGACATGCAACGCACGGTAAAGGGCGAAGTGATCTCGTCAACATTCGACGAGCCGCCGACGCGCCACGTGCAGGTTGCTGAGATGGTGCTTGAGAAGGCAAAGCGCCTCGTAGAACACAAGCAAGACGTCATCATTTTGCTCGATTCGATCACACGCCTAGCGCGCGCGTACAACACTGTGGTTCCACCGAGCGGGAAGATCCTCTCAGGCGGTGTCGATTCCAATGCGCTTCACAAACCAAAGCGATTTTTCGGGGCAGCGCGAAACGTGGAAGAGGGGGGCTCGCTCACGATCATCGCGACGGCGCTCGTCGACACCGGCTCGCGTATGGACGAGGTCATCTTCGAAGAGTTCAAGGGAACGGGTAACAGCGAGATTCACCTCGACCGAAAGCTCATGGAGAAGCGCATTTTCCCGTGTCTTGACATCAACAAGAGCGCCACGCGCAAAGAAGAACTCCTGCTTCCGGATTGGGCGCTTCAACGGGTGTGGCTGCTACGGCAGCTTTTGCATCCGCTCAATGTCATCGACTCGATGGAATTCTTGCTCGACAAGGTCGGAAAGACCGACAGCAATCAGGAATTCTTGGAGAGCATGAATTCGTAGCAGGCTGCTGAAACGTTTCAGCACCCCGCTAGGCTGCTACTCAGTAGCTGTACTTGAAACGGTAGTTCGTGCAGGTGTTCGCCTTCTGGCTGACGCGGTAATAAATCCGCCCGGATTCATCGGTCGTGCCAATGCAGTCGTAGTCCATTTCGATTTTCGTCGAGACAGCTTTGCCGCTTTTGTCGGTCTTACCGGTCTTGCAGCAACCTTGCTCGACAATGCCCAGCTCTTCGAGTGCGGCTCCATCGCCGCACTTGATCTTGACCGACGCGCCATTGCCACAAACAGGGAACACGCAGACCTCAACTCCGGGACCTGTGAATTCGGCTTGAGGCTCAACGCCGCAGGTGTAGCCGTCGACCGAATTGTGAAAGAAGTAGTCCACGTCTCCACCGCCGTTCAAGGTACCTGCTTGTTCCCCCTTTGAACCCCTACACCCAGGGTCTTTCATTTCCTGCGCGAGGGCCGCCGAGCCGTTGGGTGCATTCCCCTCGGCCTCGCGCGCACCTACGCTGCACGCACCGGGTCCGCCCTCTGGAAAGCCGGTTGCCGGTTCGTGCGTGGAACACCACGCATCTTCGGCCGCACTGAACCATACACCCGTCGCCGTGGGTGCTGCGACTGTGGAAGCTAGCGCCTTGAGCTGCGGATCTTCTTGCGGAGCCTTGCTGAAATCGAACATGTCGAACAGCGGCCACGCGTTGGCGTCGCGTTTGGTCAGCGCACCGAGGTCAAACTTCGCTTCGATGAAGCGGGTAACGCTTGTGTGATCGGCCGTCATGTGGCTCACGTAATGGCGCTTCGCATACGGCGAGACCACGAGAAGCGGAACGCGCGCGCCATACCTATCGAACCTCACCGCCTTCCCATCGTGATCGACTTTGCCCCTGCTAGCACCATCGCCGGGGTCACACGCCGCGGGGGGGGGCACGTGATCGTAAAGACCGCCGTGTTCGTCGTACATGATAAAGAGCGCGCTCTTATTCCACACTGCCGGGTTCGACGTGATGGCCTTGATCACGCGCGCCGCAAGACGCTGCCCCTTCTGAATATTGCCTGGGGGGTGCTCATCGTCGGTTTGTTTGCCCGCCTTCTTAAAGGTGAGAGCAAAATTCGGATCGAGAATCGTAAGATCGGCCAATCTGTTCTTCGTGACGTCTTCCTCGAAATCTTCGAGATCGTGGCCGAGGCGCGATGGATCGCCAAAGCCTGCGGACGCCCATTGAATGGCACCTCCGCGGTAGAACTTCACGCTGTGGCCTTTCATCTGCATAGCCAGAACGATGTCTGGTTGGCGGGCGAGTTCAACTGAGGTTACGGGTACATCTGGCGTATTGATTCGGCCCCAGCTTGTGGCGCCGTAAAAGAACCAACGGTTTGGCCACGTTGAACCTAGGTGTGTCGAAAAGTAACGATCACTGATCGCATAGTTTTTCGCGATCCAATAATAGAAGGGCAAATCCGATTCGTTGTAATAGCCCATGGCGCGTCCGCCGCCGGGGTCGCTCTCCGCGGCGAAGCGATCCATCGCCCCGTTGTTCCACTGATGATGCACCTCTTCCCAGGTGTGCGCCGTATTTTGCACGCAGTAGTGTTTCTCTTTGTACTGCCAGACTTTGCGGTTGCTCCTGTCGTAGCTAAATCCTGTGTGTGTCTTGTTGGGCCAGACGTCCACGCTTGTGTTGTCGGCCTCGGAAAATTGCTCGGTATTGTACGGGTTCTTTCCGCCACCCAAACCCGAATAGTAATGATCGAAGCTACGATTCTCCATCATCAGCACGATCACGTTCTTGATGGGTATCGAGTCGCCGCACGGCACGGATGGCCCCACCGTCTTGTCGATGGTGTCTCCCCGACCAAAGTTGCACGAGGCCCGCTTCGCCTTCATGGTGTCGAACGCCGCTGGGGTCTGCCCCGCTTGAGCTGCAGCACTTTCGCTCGCTCGCTCGCCTCCGACGATCACGGCCGCCGCCGCAATCGCTCCTAGTGCCCACGGTGTTCGTCGCATCGATTTCTCCCTCGCTCGATAAACAACTCGAAACTCCACCCGACGTTATCGCCAACGGCTTGAGTCTATACGCGTCCCTTGTATGAGACGTCGACTTCAAGAGTTCAATGCGCTCTGTTCGGAGAATGTAGGGGTGGACAAACCATACTGTGGCCTAAGGTATGACCATCGGCGATGCGCAAAGCAGGAATATCGCGCCACCCCATCGGGTAACGTACGGCGTAGCAGAATGAGCTCGAGCCTCGAAGTCGCGCAGACCATCTTGCACGGATTCGACAAGCACTACCGACTGTTTCGCGAGGTCAGCGAACAAGCCAAGGGGCACTTCGAAAAAGCGGATTGGTCTGCGGTTCGACAGGCGAGTCGAACTCGGATCGACATGTACGATCAGCGCGTCCGCGAAGCCGTGTCTGTTTTGACGGAACGCTTTCCCCATCTGAAAACCGAGGAGGGTCTTTGGGCCCACATCAAGACTACGTACATCGGACTGCTGTACGAACATAAACAGCCCGAGTGTGCCGAAACGTTCTTTAACTCCGTGGCTTCGCGCGTCCTCGATCGCAGATACCATCGAAACGACTACATCTTCTCCCGTCCCGCCATTTCGACGGAGCATCTCGACGGCGAAGAGCCAACGTACCGATGCTACTACTCGGACTCGCCCGATCCCATCGATCGCTCGTTTCGCGAGATCTTGCTGCGTTTCGAACTCGCGCTCCCGTTCCAAGATCTCGACCGCGACATAGGCTATGTGAAGCAGGCGATCCGAGAGGCGTTTCCTCGCGGGTGGGCGCGTCACCCGAATTTCCAGATTCAAGTGTTGCGATCGCTGTTCTTTCGCAATCGCGCGGCGTATGCCGTGGGTCGTGTCCTTGATGGAGCGCGAACGTTTCCGTTTGTCGTGCCACTTTTGCGCGACGCGACGGGCAGCGTCTACGTTGACACGATTCTGCTTGATGAACGGAACATCGGGCGCCTCTTCAGCCTGAGCCATGTGTACTTCATGGTCGACATGGAGGTGCCCGCTGCCTACGTAGAGTTTCTCCAAACGGTCGTTTCCACCATGCCCAAGGCGGAGATCTATACGCTCCTTGGCCTGCAGAAACAGGGCAAGACCATTTTCTTCCGAGACTTGCAGCAACATCTCAAGCACTCGAGCGACAGGTTTGTTCTTGCGCCGGGAATCAAGGGGATGGTGATGCTGGTGTTTACGCTTCCGTCATTCCCTTATGTATTCAAGGTCATTCGTGACTGGTTCGAGCCGCCAAAAGATGCCGATCGCCGTTCGGTCGAGGGGCGCTACCAGCTCGTCAAGGGTCACGATCGCGTCGGGCGCATGACCGATACGCTCGAGTTTACGCACGTGGCATTTCCCTGGTCACGATTTGACGAGGCGCTAAAGGCGGAGATCGTGCGACTGATCCCCGGAAGCATCGAGATTGATGCAGAGCGGATTGTGATCAAACACCTTTATATGGAGCGACGTCTCGTCCCCCTCGATATGCACCTGCGCAGCGCGGACGACGCACGCAGGAGGGACAGCATTCGCGAGTACGGCGACGCGATCAAAGATCTCGCGGCAGCCAACATCTTTCCGGGTGATCTCCTCATCAAGAATTTCGGTGTTACCCGTTACGGTCGGGTTCTTTTTTACGATTACGACGAGGTCTGCTACCTCACCGACTGCCGCTTTCATCACTTGCCGGTGTCGCGTGATGACGACGACGAGATGTCGAGCGAGTCGCGCTTGGTGGTCGATACGAACGACATTTTCCCGGCGCAGTTCCCAACATTTCTTTTTCCTCCCGGCACCTCACGCGACACATTTCTCGAGTTTCATGGCGACCTGTGCGATCCCAATTTTTGGACGGCACAGAACGAGCGATTGCTCGCGGGGCAGGAAGGGGAGGTGTTTACGTACGGGCCTGAAGCCCGGTTTTCGTTGCGGTACGGAGGGTGAAGCACGAATTCATAACCGGCCAAGTTACACTCTCGGCTCCGGCGACAGCCTCTCGGTCAGAAGGCGCGTAAGCTGCGGCAAGCGAGACGCAACGTCATAAATCGCAGGGTAGGCGACCCTCGGCTTGCCGTGCACGCACGCATCAATCACGCGCTCGGCAAGCTCGTCGGGTTTGCCCACTGGAATCCAACGAGTCGCAGGCGTGTGTGCCAGTTGTGCGCGCGCGCGGCGTTCGAGCGCCGAACTCACGGGGCCTGGGTAAACCGTCACCACGCGAACACCCTTCGCCGCGAGCTCCATGCGTGCGATTTCCGATGCCATGGAAAGCCCAGCTTTCGAGGCGCCGTAGAGCGCGCATCCCTTGATGGGCGTGACGCCGGCCATGCTTGTCACGTTCACAACGACACCGGAACCGCGTTCGATCATGGCGGGCACTGCAAGCGACATGAGCCGCAGTGGACTCTCCAAGTTGATGCGCAGCGTGCGGGTGCATGTGTCCCATGGGAGCGACGCAAACGTTTGTACCTCCATGATCCCGGCGCAATTGAAGAGCCAGTCCACCGTACCTCGATCGCGCGTGAGCTCTTCATAGAGCCGAGGGAGATCGTCCGTGCGGGACAAATCCCAAGCGACGGCATGCGTATCGTGACCCAGTGACGAGGCGTTGCTCTGCGCCGCTTTTTCATCAATGTCTACGAGTGTGATGCGCAGGGCGAGGCCGCGACGAATCAAGCACTTTGCAATGGCGTTGCCAATCGCACCGCCACCACCCGTAATCAAGGCGTGCTGCGGCCGTACCTTCATTCCACGAGCCTTCGCGCTTCGCCGATCGGTCGCATTGGTTCGTGAAAGTCGACCGCAAACCAGAGCACAAGCTCGGGCGATCCATTCTTGATCTTTCGCATGGCGGGGCCGAGGTAGAGGCCGTCGTCCACCTCGCGCACTTCGTCGTGGATCATTCGAATGAGCGATGGGTTGTCGGCGAGGTCGTAGTCGAGAACCACGCACGGTTTGTCATCGACGAGCGAGGGTGCAATTTTCGTGATGAACGGAAAGAGCGCGTGCCGCCCGCCCAAGCGAACGCGGTTGACGCCGGTGCCACTTTTCGCGGAGCTCGTGAAACTCTTTCCCTCCCAAGGGAACGAGGAAGCAAACGCGAAGTTTCGAAGTGCGTTTGCGACGGGGCCGCTTGCGAAGTAACGCGTGGCGAGCATGCGCCCGCGAGGGTGTCCTTTTAGCGGCGAAAGCGATTCTGGAATCTTCGCACTTCGGTACATTTGTTCGAGATCGGCGAAGGAACGGTCTTTGAGGGTCGAGAGAGAAAAAATACGTTCCTTGGTACGAATTGCAGCTACGGCGCTCGGCATGGCGGCCTCCTGTTGCCATATCTCGAGCGCTATTGAGCGGCGGTCAAGGGAGATTGGTGGGAATGCAGAAACCTGCAATTCACGCATTTGTTGCTGCGTCTGCTGCGTCGAAGGAGCCTCCGTCGGGCACGTCACTGCGATGACGCGGTAGAAGAGCAAGCCATACCGACGAGAGGCACGAGTAGCGAACGCCTCGTTTGGCTCATGAAGGACATGTTTTCGAGCAATCGGAAGCGCACGCTGTGCTCAGTGCCTTGTCAGGTGCAGAGGAACAGTTTGATGTGCAGCGTGAGCGACATTCGACGCCAGTGCCCTTGCCAACCCCTTTGCAGTGATCGTCGCAACTCAGCATGCAGTTACCACTCTTTTGGACATCCTTGATTTGGCCGCAGGCACCCAAGCAATCGAGGATGCACTTGCCGTTGGCTTCGGGATCGTAACTCGATGCACTTGCATCCGTGCCGGCGTCAGCTTGGGTAGCCGAACCGCTGCACGCGACGACGAAGGGCAATGCGCACGCAAGTGTGAACCACGTGCACCGTGTAGTTTTGTTCGATCGAAAGCTAAGCATCGGCGGGACACAAGCGCCGACGCTTGGAGGCGTCAATGAGGTGGTTTCAGGAACGCGGGTGATTTTGTTGGTGAAAGCATGTCTGAGCCACGTGCTGGAACGTTCTGACAGCCGAAGCGGGTATGTATTGTGCACGCCCACCCCCGGTTTGACAGCGCCAAATCTTGGGGCACACTCCGCTTTTGGCGGGCTGGTCCGCCCATCTTGATGAATGCGCCTCGGTCCAAGGTGTCACTGTTGACCGAAAGAGTGCGCGGGGAGACAAATATGCTTCGATTTGCTTCGTTTGCCATGGTGGTATCGGTTGGGGTGCTCGGCGCGCAGGCTGCAAGCGCAAGTTGCCGAATTCACAACGAGACCAACTATTCGTTCACTGTCGAATCCGGAAATACCTCAGGCCAAAGCGTGGGCTCGCACACGACGACGTCCATCGCGCACGGCAAGATCATCGCCAAGAGCAGCAATGGGAAAAGCTTTGGCGGCCACTGCCAGAACGGCGACAAGCTCAAGGTGGTTGAAGAGCGCGGAGCCGTAATGTTGCTCCCGGATTGAACCGATTCGATCGTCGACGGCGTTAGCGTGCGAACTTCCGGGGCCCGGAAGCGCGTGCCAAGGCGTATTTCGGAACGACCAACCTGTGGGACTGGGGTTCTTCGCTTGATAACCATTGACTATTGGTGCGACGCCCGCCAAATGGGCATGCATGGGGGAATACCTCGCATCGCGCACCGCGTTCGTCGCGGCACTAACTTCAACACTGGCTTGCGGGTCCTGCGCTTCGCGAGAAGATCCGGCGCGCTCGCTTCCAACGGACACGCGCGTTGACGCAACCCCGGGCGCGTCCATTGTCGATGCAGCCGCGGGGCCTGAAGCCGCCGTATTGGAGGGAAGCGCGTCCGATGCCGAAGAGTCTCTCCCACCGATTGATATGACGGGACCCATCGGGGGTTCGCGTCCCGCAGACGTCAAGTTGCCGGATGGCTACGATGCAACCAAGAAGCACCCGCTCATCGTTCTTCTTCATGGGTATGGCGCGACCGGGAGTGTTCAAGACTTCTACCTCGGCGTGTCGCGCGAGGCGCTGCCGCGCGGATATCTTGTTGCCCTGCCGAACGGAACCGCAGACAGCACGGGTCAACAATTCTGGAACGCAACTGATGCGTGTTGCGATCTCGAATCGCGTGCTCCGGACGACGTCGGCTACATCCGCGATCTTGTGCGCCAGATCGTCGCTCGCTACGCAGTCGATCCCGGACGCGTTTACCTCGTTGGACACTCGAACGGGGCATTTCTCTCGCTGCGTCTTGCGTGCGAACAGTCGAAGCGATTCGCGGCGGTGGCTGCTCTCGCGGGCGCAACGTGGTCCGATCAAACGCGGTGTACACCGGACTCTCCGATCGGCGTGCTCACCATCCACGGCACCGCCGATGCGACCATCAGCTACAAGGGCGGCACTCTTACCCAGAAACAGCCTGCGAAGAGCGTCATGTATCCAAGTGCCGAAAGCACCATTGCAACATTTGCCTATCGCAATGGGTGTGGGACGACACCGATGAGGGACAGCAAGGTCGACTACGTCGCAGATCTCGTTGGCGCCGAAACAGCGCCGCTGCGCTACGACAGTTGCACTTCGGGAGGCTCCGCGGAACTTTGGAGTCTCGATGGCGCAGGCCACGTTCCCGCGTTTGGCTCGGCATTCATGCCCGCAGTGCTTACGTTCTTTGAGCGTCATGCGCGAAGATAGACGATCGGGTAAACCGCCCGGGTAAACGTGCGTGTCGGCGTGGGTACCAAAACGTCACCCGTCCCTTTACAAATCATCGATTTGCGCAAATAATGGCCCGCTCCTTCTCCCTCCCATAAGGAGCCAGTGTGCCTCTGGTTGAGTTAACGAAGTCCGTCTATCGGTGCCGCAACCTCGTGGGGGGCGAATGGCGAGCACCCCATGGCCCCCATGATGTAGTAGGCGTGCACGAAAACGAGCGCGACGTTACGAGTCCGTACACCGGGCAACTCATCGGTCGCGTGCCGATGAGCAACGCAATGCACGTAGCGCAAGCCGTCGAAGGCGCGAAACGTGCGTCCGACGGATGGCGTAACACCCCAATTAAAGAGCGCACCCAGCGCATGTTTGCGTATCGTGAGCTGTTACTCAAGTGTCTTGATGAACTGGCCCACACCGCTGCGAGCGAAGCAGGCAAGACCGTGGCCGAAGCGCGTGCCGGCGTGTTGAAGGGGGTCGAAGTGGTTGAGTTTGCGCTCAGCATTCAGAACCTCGATCTCGGTGGAAACCTCGAAGTCAGCCGGGGGGTTACGTGCGAATATCGCCGTGAGCCGTTGGGCGTTGTGGCAGGGATCACGCCATTCAACTTTCCGGCCATGGTCCCGATGTGGATGTTTCCGATTGCTGTCGTGCTCGGAAATTGTTTCGTGTGGAAGCCATCTGAGAAGGTGCCGCTGACGGCATGTCGTCTGGGAGAGTTGATGCTCGAAGCCGGTTTCACCAACGGGATCTTCTCCATTGTTCACGGTGGAAAGGATGCCGTCGAAGCCATTTTGGATCACCCTGATGTGAAGGCGGTGGCGTTTGTAGGCTCATCCCCCGTCGCGAAGTTCGTGTACGAGCGTGCCTCGCGAAGTGGCAAGCGAGCGCTCGCACTCGGTGGTGCGAAGAATCACCTCATCGTCGTTCCAGACGCTGAGATCGAACTTACGGCGCAGTCCGTGCTCGACTCGTTTACTGGTTGTGCGGGTCAAAGGTGCATGGCCGGAAGTGTCATGGTTGCTGTCGGCGACGTTGAACCCATCGTTGCGCGGTTGCGCGAAAAAGCAGCAGCGATTGAAGTCGGTGCGCAGATGGGCGCAATTATCGATCAAGCGTCGTTGTCCCGAATTACCGATGCTATCGCGAGCGCGGAGAAGCGGGGCGCGAAGGTTGTGGTCGACGGTCGAGGTAAGCAGCCACGTGACGCGGAGTACAAGTCAGGCACCTGGATCGGCCCCACGATTTTGGACAACGTGAAGCCTGATTCACCCGCCGCTCAGGTCGAAATTTTTGGCCCCGTTTTGTCGATTGTTCGCGTGCCCACGCTGGGCGACGCGATTGCGCTCGAAGGTCAGAGCACGTACGGCAATGCCGCCTCGATCTTCACGACGAACGGAGGTGTTGCCGAGTATGTGGCCAATCGAGTCCACGCAGGGATGATCGGTGTCAACGTTGGTGTGCCTGTGCCCCGTGAACCTTTTTCGTTTGGAGGCACGCACGAGTCGAAGTTTGGTCACGGCGACATTACCGGCCACGGCGGGATCGAATTTTGGAGTTCGCTCAAGAAAATCACCCGCAAGTGGTCCACCCAATCTGATTCGAACTGGATGAGTTGATCGATGGTTGACAAGAAGAAACACATTCGCCTCACGTCGCATCCCTCCGAGCAATCGCAGGGACTTGAAATTCAATGGGGAGCTAAAGACCCAAAAGCGCGCGGTCCGGTCGTGGCCACGCTCACTAACCCACGCGATCGCAACGTTATTGGCACGCACTCGGGTTCGTACGCCGTCTATCGGGCGCTTGCGGTGGCTGCCGGGCAGCTTGTTGAAACGCATCGCGCGGATCTCACGAACACTTCGGCTGCTGAACCCATCGGGCCGCATCCGAGTTGGGCTGACCCCAAGAAAATTGTGAGCATCGATCCGTACGGCGCCGTGGCTCAGGAAGTGTTCGCTGAGCTCTTGACGAGCGGGGTCGACATTCGCCCGACGATTGCCATCACCAAAGCCCACATGAACATGCCTGAGATTCGCGACGCGATGAAGGCTGGGCGCCTCCAGGCAGACGGGCACTTGCTCACCGAAAATGGTGATGTGGCTGTTACGAAAGCGGCCATCGAGCCGGTCTGGTACTTGCCTGGCGTTGCGGAGAGATTTGGCCTTGAAGAGTCCGACCTGCGCAGGGGTCTATTCGAGCAAACGGGGGGCATGTTCCCCGAACTCATCACCCGGCCTGATCTCAAGGTCTTTTTGCCGCCGATTGGCGGTCTTACGGTGTACTTCTTTGGCTGCCCCACGCAGCTTGGCGACGAGACGGTGGAACTTGCATGTCGTGTTCACGACGAGTGCAACGGAAGCGACGTCTTTGGTTCCGACATTTGCACATGCCGTCCCTACCTGGCACATGGCGTCGAGATTTGCATCGAGACGGCCCAGCGCGGAGGACGGGGCGTCATTGTGTACAACCGCAAAGAGGGGCGCGCGCTTGGCGAAGTCACAAAGTTTCTTGTGTACAACGCCCGAAAAAGGCAAGAGGGTGGCGACAGGGCCGACAATTACTTTCACCGCACCGAGTGCGTCGCAGGCGTCCAAGACATGCGCTTTCAGGAGCTGATGCCCGATGCGCTTCAATGGATGGGCATCACCAAGATCGACCACTTCGCTTCGATGAGTGACATGAAGTTCAACGCCATCACGTCGAGCGGCATCCGCATCATCAACCGCATTCCGATTCCTGACGAACTCATTCCAGCCGATGCGCGCGTTGAGATGGAGGCAAAGAAGGCTGCTGGCTACTACACGGAAGGCAAGATCGCGTCGGCCGATGAGCTCGCCGCCGTTAAGGGGCGTCCGCTCGATGGGTGACCGGGTTCGGTATTTGCGCTCGGCCGGCGCCGTTCGCGAACAATCGGGGCGTGTTCTGCAACTCGCGCGGGCCGATAAAACACGACATTTCGTGTTGAACGAATTTGCATTACCGAAGCTTGCTGACCTTGTTGCGGAGGTAACGCACGCATCCTATCCGACACTTGAAGTCCCGTTTCATGCACGATGGCGTCACTTCAGTGTGGGAGGTGTTGATCGCGAAGCGGAGCTCGACTCGCTTCTGTCACCCGACGATGATGACGAACGTGCGCGCGCTAAGCTCGATCTCGCGACCGTGAGCGTCCTTCTTGACGCTGGCGCGGGCGGTGGATGGAGTTACCGCGAGGGTGCGCGCTCGTATGCTCGGTCGGAGGGGCTTGCCGTGGCAAGCGTGCGCATGTTTTTGTCGGGCGCATTCTCGAGCGATCGAAGAGCACTTCGCGTCGACGCCGACGGTCTTTCCCGCATCACAACCGCAGATATTGCGCGCGGATTTCAAGTGTCCGATGAAAACCCCCTTGTGGGGCTCGAAGGGCGAGCTTTGCTTTTGCGAAGCCTAGGGGCAGCATTAAAATCACGCACTGATCTATTTGGCGATCAAGGAAGGCCGGGCTTTCTCTTCGATGCCATGAGGCGCATGGCCACAGGTTGGAAGTTGCCCGCGGAGACCTTGCTACAGGCCGTGCTCGATGGCTTTTCCTCTATCTGGCCAGGCCGTATCTCGCTCGAAGGCGAAAACCTTGGCGACGTGTGGCCGTACGCACCGCTCGAGCGAGAAGGTTTCGAGCCGCTCGTTCCATTTCACAAACTCTCGCAGTGGCTTACGTACTCACTCATCGAACCCATCGAAAAAGGCGGCGTGAGTGTGGTGGACGTTGGCGCCATGACGGGTTTGCCAGAGTATCGCAACGGAGGTCTTTTCTTGGACGGTGGCGTTCTTGTTCCCAAGGAACGTTCTGCGTTCGACAAAGTGTACACCCCCGACATGGAGTTCATCGTCGAGTGGCGTGCGCTCACCGTGGCTCTTTTGGATGCCATCGCGCCGCTTGTCTGCTCACGCTTGGACCGTAGCGAAGAGGATTTTCCACTCGCGAAAGTACTTGAAGGCGGAACGTGGGCTACGGGTCGCAAGCTTGCACGTGAAAAACGCGCCGACGGATCGCCACCGCTTCACATTCAAAGCGATGGCACCGTTTTCTAGCGAACAGGTTTTTAGAGAGTAAGAAAGGGAAAGCACAGTGCCTCCACACGTCACCGTCGTTGATCACCCACTCATCAAGCACAAGCTCACCCTCATGCGCAGGAAGGAGACGAGTACGGCGAGCTTCCGACGTCTTCTCACCGAGATTTCGATGCTGCTCGCGTACGAGGCCCTTCGCGATCTAAAAACGCGAGACGAAGACATCGAAACGCCGCTTATGCCAATGAAGGCGCCGGTGCTTGATGGAAAGAAGCTTGTGCTCATTGCCATCTTGCGCGCGGGGCAGGGGATCTTGGACGGTATGCTCCAAATCGTCCCATCTGCGCGCGTGGGGCACGTGGGCATGTATCGCGATCCGAAGACGCATATGGCCATCGAGTATTTTTACAAGGTGCCGGGCGACCTGTCAGACCGTGATGTGGTTGTGTGCGATCCGATGCTCGCCACGGGAAACTCGGCGGTTGCTGCAATCGAACGCGTGAAGGAGAGCAAGCCCGGTTCGCTCAAGTTTGTGTGCTTGCTTGCTTGCCCGGAGGGGATCAAAAATTTTCACGAGGTGCATCCGGACGTGCCGATTGTGACAGCCGCAGTTGACAATAAATTGAACGAACACGGGTACATTTTGCCCGGCCTCGGCGATGCGGGCGATCGTCTATTTGGTACGCGCTAACGGCATCAGTTTGGTACGCACACGTTCTGCGAATCACAGTGCGTGCCCGCTCCACACTTGGCCCCGCCACACTTTGTTGCGTTGGCGTCGCATGAGTTGATACCGCAATTTGCGGCTGACAAGATGCATACGCCGCACGAAGAGTTGCAGAACCTGGTTCCCGTGCCGCATGAAAAAAACGTGTCGGTCGTGACGCATTGGACGGAGCCCTTTCGATCGTCGCACACAAGGCCGGTCGGGCACGCTGCGCAGGTTTGCGCCAAGTTGCATCCGATGGAGACGCAGGTTGTTGCGGCATCCGATTTGGTATCGGATCCATCCGAGAGCATCGCGTCGACGAAAGCGTCGCTCTTGGCAGACGCATCGGGTTCGGCTGCGTCGACTCGCGCGGCATCGACGGGAGCGCTCGCATCGTTTGACGTGTCAGCTCCCGAATTTGACGTGGATGGAGTGGAGCTGCAGGCCAACAGCGAGAACAGGAGCGGGTACATACAATGTGAAATGTGCATGAGCGGCATCGTAGCGAAATGCGGACCATTCCTAGAAGTATGGGGCGAAGGTCAAGGCATCCTTGGCCGGTGTCCATCGAGATCGCCGCCTGGTTACCGGCAGTTGCCACGTGTTCTTCGTAGAGGCGCGCGTACCCATACGCAGACGAGCTCATGCGTTAACGACATCTCATGCGTGAGTGTGAAGTGCGGGTACGAGGTGATCCGTCTTAGTCTTCGAGTCGCGGCCTGCCGAGCATCACAAGATGGAACATCTTCGACTTCCACGCGGCAAAGGCGAACACAGATTTTGCCATGTCGTTGGTCTGCGCAATCCAAGGGTCGAGCACGATGCCCATCTCCATCGATGCACCCTTCTTGTAGAGCGCGACCGCGTGATGCTCAGCCACGTTTCCAACGACGAGGCGATGCGCTTCCCACAGAATTCCGGGGCGGGTCATCACGGGTTCAATTGCGGCACGGGTTGCGCCTTGCATGGCGACGCAGCCACGTTCAAAGTTCATCGACTCGCCCGTGTACTTTCCGTACTTGAAGAAGGCCTTGAAGCTCTCATTCAGATTTGAAAGCGTTCCGTTGTGGTAAAAATCGGCGACGGCGGAGGGGTATCGGATCATGTAGCCTTTCAGGCCCTGCGCAAACGCACTAATGATAAGCGCCCGTTGCGCGCCTGCGTCCGATGGAAGCGGAGGCGCAACGGCAGGCGCCGCCGGCGCGACGGTTGGCGCCGAAGTTGTTCCAGGCGGTTTCGGAGGGCGATTTGAAAGACAAAGCGCGTTTGAGCGCAAACTGCGATTGGTCAACAGCACCACGGCGGAGTCGACCCCGGCATCTGGATTTCGAAAACACCCTTTCACTGAATAGGTCGATCCAGTCGGAGCCTCGTTGTCGAAGGCAGGAATGAGCGCGCCGCTCGGGAGCACGAGGAGCGTTTTCTTGTACGCCGCATGCTTCTCCCGGGGCAGATCGCTACCCTTTGCATCGAATGTCCATGCGCACATGCTGCCGCTCGCGCCGCAACCCGCGTCGCGCGTGCATCCTTTGAAGGTTGGGCGCTCTAGCGTAGGCCCCCCCGTCAACCGGATCGGCGCGTCTTTGCCCGCCGCGCACTCGTTCGTACTCTCTGCGAGCGCGGAGGCATCGAAAAAAACTACCGCGGATAATATCGGTAGTGCGGCCCATGAAGCTCGAATCCGTCCTGCGCTTTGCATCGCGTGTCCCTCCTCAGGCGGTCACTTTCATCAAGTATGAAACGCACAACGCTTGCGTACAAATTCAAGTGGGGCCCTGTAGGCTCTAGGCTACCGGTCCGCTCTGTTCCATACCTCGCGCTAATTGATCGCGCGCGGGTCTTGGCTGGCGCGTTGTTCTGACTTGCTACGCGTTGCATGCCTTTGAAGCGCGGCACCCACGAACTTTGCGAACAATGGATGCGGCGCTGCAGGCCTACTCTTGAGTTCTGGGTGGAACTGACAGCCAACAAAGTGTGGATGCTCACGAAGCTCGATCATTTCGACCAAACGTCGATCGGGCGAGAGTCCCGAAAAGACGAGGCCCGATTGGCTCAACGTG
>JAHFDX010000002.1:5702-6529 GCA_023248785.1 Myxococcales bacterium | reverse complement strand
AACGGTGCCGGTGACGTTCGAAAACTTCACTTGCGCCGTAGATGGTCGACGCGAGCGTTCCTGGCTCAAGTGCGCACGGATACGCGCCAAGGCGCATCGTGCCCCCCTTGTTCCGAACGCCACGTTGCTCAGGCAACAAGTCGATGACGAGATGCGGCGCGTCTTGATTGAATTCGCTTGAGTTAGCGAAGGCGAGGCCGCCCACGTTTCTTGCGAACTCCACGACAGCGAGCTGCATGCCGAGGCAAATACCAAAGAAAGGAACCTTTTTTTCGCGCGCGTAGCCGATAGCGAGGATTTTTCCTTCGGTTCCGCGATCGCCGAAGCCGCCTGGAACCAAGATCGCATCGACGTGTGCTAGATGTGCTTCCGCTCCGTCGGTCTCGATTTGCTCGGAGTCAATGTACTGAATTTCCACGCCGCAGTCGTTGGCGAGCCCACCGTGGACAAGGGACTCGTTGAGTGACTTGTACGCGTCTTTCAGGTGAACGTACTTGCCAACGATGCCAACAGTAACCGTGCCCTGCGTGGGTTTCTTGAAGCGTTCGACGATCCTTACCCACGTGGAGAGTTCCGGCGTTCGACTCCAAATGTTGAGGCGGTCGCAGATGAGTTCGTCGAGGCCTTCTTCGTGAAACCGTAGAGGCACCTCGTAAATGCAGCTTACGTCGGGCGCTGCGATGACGGCTTCGACTGCGACGTTGGAGAAGAGTGCAATCTTCTCTTTTACCGATCGGGAGAGAGGCATTTGCGTTCGGCAGATGAGCACGTCAGGCTGAATGCCGATTTCGCGCATTTCTTTGACGGCGTGCTGCGTTGGTTTCGTT
>JAHFDX010000002.1:838-5692 GCA_023248785.1 Myxococcales bacterium | reverse complement strand
GCCGATGGAATGAAGGGCACCAGAGTAACGTGCAGGCTGAGCGCGTTTTGCGGCCCGGCTTCAAGCTTCAGTTGACGGATGGCTTCGAGGAACGGAAGCGATTCGATGTCACCCACTGTTCCGCCGACTTCAATGATGGCTACGTCGACCCCTTCGGTCGCGTCGCGCACACGCTGCTTAATCTCGTCGGTGATGTGGGGGATCACCTGGACCGTGGCGCCCAAGTATTCGCCACGGCGTTCCTTCGAGATGACCGCTTCGTAAATGCGGCCTGTAGTGAAGTTGTTATGGCGCGACATGCGCGCGGTCGTGAAGCGCTCGTAGTGCCCGAGGTCGAGATCCGTTTCTGCCCCGTCGTCGGTGACGAAGACTTCGCCGTGTTGATACGGGCTCATCGTTCCCGGGTCGACGTTGATGTACGGGTCGAGCTTCAGGTGCGTGACGCGAAGTCCACGCGCTTCAACGAGCGCGCCGATGGAGGCGCTTGCGAGCCCCTTGCCGATCGACGACACCACTCCGCCCGTGACAAACAGGTACTTGGTCGGCTTTCGGCTTACCGGTGCCCCTTCGCGAGACATGGCCCGGGAGTATCACACGCACGGGTCTGCTGCGAGGGGCGCGGCCGAAGAAGTTAAGTTTGGGCGAAAAAAGGGGGCAGAAATGCGTACTTGGTCCGCCACGGTAGAGCTGCGCTATGGCACGATGCTGGCCATGAGCGACAACGTCGGCATCCTCGGGTACGACTCATTTCACTTCGTTGTCGAAGACCTCGAGCGCTCGCGTGCGTTTTACACCCAAAAGCTCGACTTCATTGAGGTTGCGCGCGCGAATGAGGCGCTCGTGGCTCGAAGTGGCCAGCAGTCGATCGTCATGGGTGCGGGAGATGTGCGGGTTGTCGTATCGAGTCCGCTGACGCAAGCCTCGAAGGCTGCCCGCTATTTGCGAAAACATCCGGCGGGCGTCATGAGCCTAGGCTTTCGCGTCGAGAATTTGGGTGCAACGATCGGCTACCTCGAGTCGCGTGGCGGGACCCTGCTCGCCGATCCGTTTGAAGACAAGTCCACCAGCGGAGGCATTTACAAGAGCGCCGAAATTGCGACCCCTCTTGGCGACGTAGCCTTTCGTTTTGTAGAACGAAAAAGCTACACAGCATTCGCGCCTGGGTTTGACGACGTGGGCCCCGGACATTCGTCGCGCCCGTCCAATCGATTCGGCATCGCGACGATGGACCACGTGACATCGAACGGCTTGACGATGCAGCCGATCGTTGCGTGGTACCGTGACGTGCTCGGCTTCGAGCCATTTTGGGAAATTACGTTTCATACAAAGGATGTCGCCGCGCAACGCGATTCCGGGTCGGGGTTGCGGTCTATCGTGATGTGGCACCCACAGAGCGGCGTGAAGTTCGCCACGAACGAGCCCATGCGGCCGTACTTTCGCGACTCGCAAATTTGGAAATTCGTCGACGACAATGGCGGTCCCGGCGTGCAGCACATTGCGTTCAGCGTTCCGGATGTGATTGGCACCGTACAGGAGCTTCGTCGGAGACAGGTCGAGTTCATGGAGACACCGAAGGCATATTTCGATGCGCTACCCGAGCGCTTGGCGAAGCTCGGCATCCACAATGTGAAAGAAGAACTTGCGGTGCTTGCACGCGAGCAAATCCTCCTCGATGGTGCGGACGAGAAGTACATGCTGCAGATTTTCATGCGTGAAGCGGCGTCGATGTATGACGACCACCGGGCAGGCCCATTCTTCTACGAGATCATTCAGAGAGCGGGCGACGAGGGTTTTGGGTACGGGAATTTCCGCGCGCTATTCGAGAGCATCGAGCGGGCCCAAAGTGTTGCGCGGGGGTGAACGAAATTGGCTTTTGACCGTCTAAAGGGGGCATGAACCGATTTGCACATCGCCTCATCCTTAGGCGTCTCGTTCTCGCTCTTGGTATGGCCGCGCCCCTCGCTGCAGTTGCGTATCCAAGTGTGGCCGCAGCGGAAGAGCCTCAAGTTAATGAAGGGGCGGTCTCAAAAATCAAGCAATTCTTAGAGATTTGCGAGAGTACGCCTGAGCTCACTGAAGCCGGCAAGAAGGTTGCGTCCGCGGGGCTCGTTCACAAGAGCAAGCTAGACCCCAACGACAGTGGACAGCTGAACAGCGATTCGTTGCGGTTCAGTTTTAAGAAGGCGCATGGGGCGGCGAAGCTCTACCAAGTCAAAATTACGCGCGTGGTGGAGACGAAGACCACGGGCGTCGGATTCGGCAAAACGGCTGAGAAGGGAAAGCTCTTCAAGTACTTTGTTGCGAAGAAAGACGGAGTCGACGGACGACCGGCGCCTGTTCAGATTTTCTTTGCCGACGGCGGGGGTGAACCGGTGCTGTATGACTGGGGCAGCTTCTAAGTTCGGCCCGTTTGTATCGTCTATGCGCAACGTACGCGAAAGAATTACTCTGCAAGCGTGCGTTCATCGCGCCCGATAGAGGGTTCGTCCCCGCGCGCGCACTTCTGGGTCGCGCTTGTAGGCTTGGTTCTGCTGGGCGCCGTTCTGCGATGGTCCGCCCTTGACCTTCGCTCGTTCTGGCTTGATGAGGCTGTGACGGCGACATTCGCAGGGCGTAACTTTTGGGATTGCGTCGCTGCCGAGGCGAACCATCCACCATTATATCGATCAATGTTACATTTTTGGGCCCACGTATTCGGTGATTCCGACTTCGCGCTGAGGGCTCTTCCGGCGTTGATCGGCACTCTCACGGTGCCTGTTGCGTTCCCGCTCGCTCGAAGTCTCGGATGTGCACCGCGTGCAGCCGCGTGCGCAGTTGGTCTTTCGGCCGCTTCTCCGTTTCTTGTTTTTTATGCGCAAGAGAACCGCAAATATGCGCTTTTTATGTTCCTTACGATGCTCGGCAGCTGGGCATTTCTGCGGGCGGTCCAAGAGCAACGCCATCGCCGCTGGTTATGGATTTATGCGATCTGCTCGATCTTTCTTGTCTACACACAGTACTTCGCCTTCTTCGTGCTCCTCGCACACGAGATCGCATTTTGGACGCATGTTGCTTCGCACAGGCCACGCGGCCAGCTGAGTGCGCGCACGTGGCTTGTAGGCCGTGTCGGTCTCGCTTTGAGTTTTCTGCCGTGGGCGCTTTGGGCCGCCCGACATCTTGGGACACAAGCGCGTGATTGGATTGGTCCTCCGTGGTTACGATTGCCATACGCATTCCTCCGCGACTTCCTTGGTTATGGAATCGCTGCAGCCGATCGAACAAGGTATGGGTCCAGCGTTTGGCAACTGGTCCGCGAGGAAGCGCTCATTACGCTGCCTGGTCTATTGCTGTTCGCGTGGCTTCTCGTTCGTGGCGTTCGACAACTGGGTCGCGATCCCCTCGTTCGCACGCTGCTTTATGGACTGCTGTTGTTACCTATTCTGGTCCTTTTCGTTCTGTCGCCCTGGATCACCCTCGTTCACGAACGGTACCTCTGCTTTCAGGTTCCGTTCTTGCTCATCCTTTGCGGGGCGGGCCTTGAGCGCGCGCGAATCGCTGCGTGGTACGCGCTTGCACCCATCTTGGCATTGGCCTTCGTGGCCTACTATGCGGCCCCCGGCTATGTGCTTGGCTACCGCCTGAGGTACGGCAAGGAAAACTGGCGAGACGCTGCAACGTATGTGGAGAGTCGCGGGCCGCTTAATGTGGTGTTTGAGTACCCGCATCTGCAGCTCGCCTTCGGTCGCTATTTTCATCCTTCGCAGATGAGCGTTCGAGCTCGGCAGACGGCGTACGTCTCGCGTGCGAACGCAATGAGCGTTGGACCACGGTTCGTTGAAGAACGTGTCTTTTCGGAGGGCGTGGGTGTCTGCATTCGCATCTACAAGTCCGAAGAGTGACCGAATGTCAGGGCGTATTACTGCGCTTCGCAGAGTTTCCCTGGGTACGCCGTCACGCGGAAACACGCGTACGCTTCAATGGCGCACTCGTTCTCCAAGCTCACAATTTCTTCCGTTGTCGTCGCATTAGGGTGCTTCGCGGCGACCTTTCGCAACGGCGATTCGCAGTTCACCCTGTTCTGATTGAGAATCGCGATGCCATAGGCTGAGACGGTGGGCGCAAAATCAGTACAAAATTTCGCCGTGCTCTTGAGACTACAGGTCGTGCATGTCCACGATGCGAATGCCTTTGCATCGACCCCCGGGTCCTTTTTTGCGAGCTCGCTGGTGATGCATGACGACTCCCCTTTGCAGAGGTCATACGCGTCGAGCGCCGCGTCGCTGTATGCCGAAAATTTTGTTTCGCACACATCGGCCGGACGAGATGTGCCGCAAAATTTGTCGCAGATCGCGCCCGCTTTGGTTGCCGGCAACGTTTGTTGCTGGCTGGTCGCGGTCGAACCACTGCAAGCGAGTGCGCCGGATGCGATGAACATTAGAACGAGGCGAACGACCATGACGACTTCCTAGGGCTAGCGTTGTTATAGACGCGCTTGCATTCCAAGCAACGCCTCGCCCTCGCTTCGTGTCCAAATGGCGCACGAACGTTCACCAATTTGGGCAATTTGACGCAAAAAAGTCGTCCAAGGCTTCATCAGAGCCCCTTCCCTAAAGCGACATTCCACAGCAGAATCCGGCCGCATGGCCACATCCC
Organism: Myxococcales bacterium; assembly: GCA_023248785.1. Classification (GTDB taxonomy): domain Bacteria; phylum Myxococcota_A; class Polyangia; order Polyangiales; family Polyangiaceae; genus JAHFDX01. The sequence goes on along the minus strand of JAHFDX010000002.1, from coordinate 1,060 downwards.
CTATCGACCGAATCGCAGCAATGCTTCAAAGCGAAGCCGCAGAAAAGCGTCTCGCCGCGACGATTGTTCTCGGGGAGCTCAATGCCAAAGCTCCGAATGTCATCAAGGCGCTCGGTGATGTCCTCCCGGACGGAGGCCCGGTGCTGCAGCGGCACGCTCTTGACGTGCTAACGCATCTCGGAGCGAAGAAGGTAACACCACAGATATTTCCGCTTCTCGCAT
>JAHFDX010000002.1:0-828 GCA_023248785.1 Myxococcales bacterium | reverse complement strand
GTGAGAAGTGCCGCCGTTGAAGCTCTCGTGTCGGTTGGTGAAGAAGTGGTGCCACGCATCGAGGCAAGACTCCCCATGGCAACGCCGGAGGAACGACGTGCCCTCGACGAGGTGCTTGCACGGGTCGGTGGCAAGGAAGCGTTCACCGCGCTGCTCTCCGGGCTCGATGGCGCAAACGACGAGGCAGCGACAGCCGCTGCCGTGGCCATGCGTGCGCGTGTTCGAGATGCCGATACGCGCCAGCGGAAGAGCTACCTCGCGCAGCTAGAGCAGGTGCTCGCTCGCCAAAAAAAGAAGAAGCCAACCGAAATAAGCCATGCAGCGGTCAAAGCCGCGCTGAAGATGCTCGGCTACCTCGAAGATGAGCGAGCAACAGACACACTACTCGAGTTCGCTGTGGCAAAGTACTCGCCTTCGATCCGTCAAGAGGCCCTCATTGCGCTTCGCTTCTGTTGCAAGAACGCAAAGCCCGAAGCGAGGGTCATTCACGCTCTCGTTCAAGCGGCGCAAGACGACGACCGTTCGCTCGCGCAGGCATCGCTCATTACATTGTCGAGCCTTCCGTTGCCCGCGCGCGCGACCGAGCGTTTGGAGCCTCTTATCGCGCATCAGGACATTGAGCGTGCTCGGTTCGTGGTCGACATGTTCGCGCATCGGCCTGGCCCCGAGGCAGCGGAACAACTTGTGGTCATTGTTGAGTCGCAAGAACCCCGCCGTGCCGAGATTGCAGCGCAGGCGCTTCGTGGTCGGAAAGAGGCTGTGCCGTCGTTGGTCGACGCTCTCTTGCGAACGAGCGACCCGCAGCGTGCGCGATTGTTGGCTCGGGTG
>JAHFDX010000814.1 GCA_023248785.1 Myxococcales bacterium | reverse complement strand
GCGACGCCTTGTGGTTTCGCACTTCGATTTGCGCCTCGCCGAACTCCCTGCTGCGAACGTTGTCGACAAGGGCGCGAATCTCGCTGTGATCGATCCCGACACGATCCAACCATCCGGCGCAGGCGGCGCAAGGTTTGTGCGTGTATGCGTCGCACCGAACGGAATCGCACTTTCCCCGGAGTCAGGACGCACAGCGTACGTGGCTTGCTATGGCGAGGACTCCCTCGCGATCGTCGATCTAGACGATGCATCGGCGCCCATCGAACGAATTCCGGTCGGAGCTACTCCAGGCCCCGTAGGGAAGCCCCTATACGGACCCTACTCGGTCGCCCGATCCCCCTTTGCCAAGCTCCTTGCCGTAACGAACATCGAATCAAAAGAAGTAGGCATCTTCGATCGTGCGACCAAGGCCTTTCGTTCGAACACGATTCACGCAGGCGGCGCGCCTTGGTCGGCCGTGTGGTCTGACGATGAGAGCACTCTGTTCGTCCCGACCCAGTCACCCGATGCGCTCGTCGTGATCGAAGTCTCATCGGGCACCATTACACGAAGGCGCGCCTTCGATGCTTCGTGTCAAAAGCCCCACCACGTCGCCTTCTCATCCGACCGCGCAACGCTTTACGTCACCTGCGAAGGGGATCACACGACCCAAGGTGCCATCGTTGCGCTCGATCCAACGACTCTCGATACGAAGGCGTCATTCCCTGTGGGCGTGTTCCCGGATCGCATGGCTGTGTTACGAGCGCCATGAAGCGAATACTACTCCTGCTCATTGCGCCTGTGATTGCAGTGGCATCCTGCAACACGCGTACGGAGACTCAAGTCGTCGATGGCACGGCGGTCGATCACGGTCGCGCGCTTTTTTCGGATCGAAGCGCGTCCTCGTCGCCACTAAATAGATTTTCGTGCGCGACCTGCCACCCGATCGTGGGGTCCTCAGCCGATCGGATCTTTCCGGGAGCGTCCCTCGCGGGCGCACCGAAACGCACATCGTTTTGGCAGGGCCAGGAAAATGACCTGCTCACGGCCATCAACGACTGCCGCTCTTACTTTATGGACGCTACAGACCCCTGGACCACAAACGAGGAAAACGCAAAGGCGATGTACGCGTACCTGACCTCCTTGCCGAGCACAGATCTGCGGCCCATTGCCTTCACCGTCGTTCAAAACGTGGTCGAGGTCCTGCCTTCCGATCGGGCGCAAGGCGAAGGGGTCTACCGAAGAGCATGCCAGACGTGCCACGGCGATCTGCACACGGGAAACGGTCGAATGGCGCCGCTCGCCCCCACGCTCCCCGACGATGTATTGGCCGATCATCAAGAGTACCCACTTGCCGAACAGCGGCTCGTGTTCGTCGAGAAGGTTCGGCATGGTGGGTTTCTCGGATACGGCGGTACGATGCCACCGTTTTCGCTCGAGGTCTTAACGGATGCCGATCTGAGCGCGCTGGTTGCATACCTTGAGGTTTATCGTTAGCGAAGGTCACTCTTTTGAGGTTTTCAATGAAATCACTACGCCTTGCCCAGTTCGTCCCTGCGATCGCAATCATCGCCACGGCATGCGGCTCGTCTCCCCCGACGAGTGGCTCCGGCGAAGCGGGCACTCCCGAATACAATTCGTACGGAGCGACGTACCCGACGGACAATCTTGGAATCACGCCTCGACGAGGCGACGTACCTGGCAGCGTGATCAAGAACTACAAGTGGCAAGGGTACCCCAACGCCGACGCATCCAAAGGCCTTCAAACCGTGCAGTTGTCCGACGTCTACGATCCGGAGATGCGGAAATACAAGGTGATCCACCTGAGCGTCGCCGGTGTGTGGTGCGTTCCCTGCAAAGAAGAAACAAAACAAATCGTGCCTCGTATCTCTGAACTTCTGGAGAAAAAGATCGTTTTCTTGCAGGCCCTCGGCGACGGCGCTGCCAAAGGCACGCCCGCAACAAAAGCGGATCTCGATTCGTGGAACCAGACGTTTGGGATCAACTTCACAACGATGCTCGATCCGAACGTGCAAAACCTCGGCGCATTTTTCGATCCCTC
>JAHFDX010000813.1 GCA_023248785.1 Myxococcales bacterium | reverse complement strand
GCGCGTACTCGCGCTTGAGCGCGTGCCGCGCTGGGCCACGAAAGATCTGAAACGATCAGACGCCCCACGATACCTCGCGGATACCTCGCGAAAGTCGTCGACCTTGTAGTGACACGCGCGGGGATCGCGTTTCGTACGGGCACCGTGGTTGGCGGGGCTTCGGTCCCGATGGACGGAGCTCACTTTCGCGCGCCCCAAAAGACCTTCGACGCGCGGGATCGAGAGGGACACCCCTACTGGCCGGATGGATACTCGCGCGCGGTCCTCGATAGCGATTATGCGCGTGTCGAACAAATGCTTCATGTGAGGCAGTTTGGATGGAACGAGATCCCGAAGGCAGGCGGCCTTTTTGCCAAGATGCTGGATGCCGCCGGTGCAAGCTGCGATCGCGCACGCCTCAACTACACAGACTGCAATCACTGCGCGCAAGGATGCACTTTCGACAAAAAGAGGACGTTGCTACACAGCTGTCTTCCGCTCGCTGAATCACACGGCGTTGAAGTGCGTTCGCCTTCGCTCGTCGATCACATTGATGCTGTTGGTTCGCTTAATGTAGTCGATCGCGATCGGGCGTCGTACGACGCGTACCTCGACCGCATGGATGCAGCGCTCGCGGATGTTTCGGCGAAGTCAGGCGTTACGTTGCTGCCCATCGTCCCACGAAGATTGTCGGGGACCACCTGCGCACATCTGCTTTCGGCGTGTCGCATGGCCGACACCAAAGAGCGCGGCGTCGCCGACTCCAACGGTCGCGTATTCGATTATGAAAACCTCTGCGTGTGCGACGCCAGTGCGGTGCCGTACGCACTCGGTGTGAATCCGGCGCTGACCATTTCAGCGATCGCGGAGCGCACCGCGGAATTTGTTGTGGAGAGAGGGTGAGCCATGGAGGTGACGAATCGGCGCAAGGTGCTGCGAAAACCGCCGCCAGTCTCACGTCGACAGTTTTGCGAGTTTGCTATTCTGTTCGCGACTGCGATTTCAACGACAGCATGCGCATCCGCGGTCGCCGGAAGTCCGCCGCTCGAAACGGAAGGCACGGATGGTTTTCCCGTGGGCTTGTCGTCCCTAGGTGGCGCTCCCAATACTCCACAAGGCCGAACAATTGCCGCCCTCTGCGACACGGTCATTCCGTCAAAAACGCGCGACCCATAAGGCGCGCCAGGAGCTTCGAGATCCGAGTGGATGAGCGGGCGACATACGCGCACGCGGACGTCGCGATTGAAGTTTTGGACATGACGTTCATTCCGCAACAGCTCGGCCAATTTGGTCGAGCACAGTCACCGCATGCGCGGCGTATTTGCCGATCCATCGGTCGAAGATTCGTTTGATCGGGACTGCGTTCAGATGATTCCACCGCACGCGACCTTCCCTTCGAACAATGACGAGCCCTGACTCCTCAAGCACACGAAGATGCTGCATCACCGTGCACCGATCGAGTTCGGGGAAGCGATCGCAGAGATCCTTGGTCGAACGCGGATGATCGCGCAAGAGATCGAGCATCTTGCGGCGGCGCGCATCCGCGAGTGCCTTGAAAACGGACTCATCCCGCTCGGCCCTTGACATGTTATAAAAATATAACATATAATCAAGAAGTCAATCGGAGGCCGTCATGGATCTCAAGTTTCAAGTTCAAACCCGCATTCAAAAACCAATCGACGAAGTCTTCGACGGCGTCGTGAATCCAAAGAAGTTGTCCGGATATTTCGTCCGCGAAGCGAGCGGACCGCTTGCCGAAGGCTCTCGCGTCAAGTGGTTGTTTCCTGAGTTTGAGGACGAAGTGTTTGTCGACGTAAAGCAGGTCGTTCGCAACGAACGCATTACGTTTGCGTGGGGTGCCGAGGGCGGCGCGTATGACACGCGAGTCGACGTTGTGTTCAAGCCACTCGGTAACAACGCCACACTTTTGCAGATCAGCGAGTCGGGTTGGCAGGATACCGAAACAGGTCGCAATGCTTCGTACGGCAATTGCGGCGGGTGGATGCACATGTCGATGTGCCTCAAGGCGTACCTCGAGTACGGCATCAATCTTCGCGTGGGT
>JAHFDX010000812.1 GCA_023248785.1 Myxococcales bacterium | reverse complement strand
GGTCATCGATTGGGAAAGCGTAACCTATGTGTGGGCGCCTAGTGCCTCGATTCAATTGAATCGAGGCACATGACAAAGTCACCTCAGCGAGTCAGACCGTTGGAAATACTGCCCTGCTAGGGCTTGGGTTGTTTCGGGGGCTTGCGTGAGAGAAGCTCGATTTCGAAAATGAGCGTCGAGTCGGGAGGAATGACGGGTGGCCGACCCGAGGCGCCGTAGCCGAGCGACGGCGGAATCGTGAGTTTTCGCTTTCCGCCCGTCTTCATCCCTACGAGGCCTTGGGTCCATCCTTGGATGACGGACGTTTTTCCGAGCTCAAGCTCGAATGGGTCGGGTGGAGTGTGTTTCTTCGAAGAGTCAAACTCCTTTCCGTCCCTCAGCGTGCCCGCGTAGTGCACCTTCACCGTGTCTCCCAATTTGACGGGATCGCCCTTGCCAACAACCACATCGACAATTTCAAGCTTGCCTTCTCCTTTTAGCTCTTTCGGTGGCGAAGGTACGGCGGGGGGCGCACTGGCAGATGCGACCGCCGCCATATTCACCTTTGGAGTTAAGGAGGGTAGGGCCATCGGATCGGGTGGCGGAGGCTCGGTGAGCTTGGAGCAGGCGACAAGTGCGATTGCACATACGGCAAATTGGGAGAGTTTCATTATGCGCGAAGCTACCCAGCTGCCATTCGATGTAAATAGGACGAATGGCACGCGTGCTTCATATCGAGGACGATCCGCGCAATCGCCTGCTGGTTCGCAAGCTTCTTGCAGCCGAAGGCCATGAGATCATTGACGCCGAGGACGGTCTTCAAGGGTTGCGGTTGGCGCGATCGGTTGCCCCCGAGCTCATTTTGATCGACCTCAACATTCCAAGCCTTGACGGCTACGAGGTTGCCCTGCGCCTTCGAAGTGACGACGCGCTCGCGCGCGTACCTATTGTGGCCATTACGGCGGAAGGCGATCGGGAAACGAGCCTCGTTGTCGGCTGTGATGGATTCATTCAGAAGCCGATCGATGCGCGCAATTTTGCGGCGACGGTGAAAAGTTACCTATCTGGTTACAAAGAGAAGCCCTCGAACGCGGGTTCGAACGACCGCATGCGTGTTCAAAGCGGGCGCATGGTTTTGCACCTTGAAGAAAAGGTGGCCGAGCTGATGGCGGCCAATGAGCGCCTGCGTGAGGTTGAACACCTGCGGAGGGAGTTCTACCGCAGCGTTTCGCACGAACTGGCAACGCCCATGACGCCCATTGTTGGGTACCTGCGCATGCTCCTCGACGAGGAGCTTGGGCCTGTGTCCAAGGCGCAAACGAAGGCGTTGCATGCGATGGATGACTGCGTCAAGAGGCTTAGAAATACCTTAGACAGCCTCGTCGACGTGACAGGATTAGAAACCGGGAAGATTACATTTTTCCACCGCAACTACGACTTTGGCGCGCTCGTTTCGCGTACGCTCGAGGGTCTTTCAGAAGTGTTTTCCGAGAGGCGCGTCACTGTCTTGCGGGAGATCCCCGCAGGCTTGATGCCCGGTATGGGGGACGCAGAAAGGTTGCAACGCGCGCTTGCGCACGTCCTCGACAACGCGGCGAAATTTACGCCTGAGGGCGGAGTTGTGGGCGTGTGCGTACGTGTCCTGGACCGCACGTACGAAGTCACCGTGATCGATAGCGGCGCAGGCGTTCCGTCGGAGATTGCGGATCGAATCTTTGAGCCGTTCGTTCAAGGCGATGGATCCGCTACGCGACCCCACGGGGGAGTGGGTGTTGGGTTGGCTATCGCGCGAAAGGTCGCGCGCGGATTGGGCGGAGACTTGGTGCTGTCTGCTCCAACGGAAGTACAAGGACAACAGCTAAGAGGATCGGCCTTCACCCTAACCGTGGCTAAGTGGGCCGCTCCAAAACCTGCATGACGGCTTACATGACAACACGCTTTTACCTCGACTGGAACGCGACGACACCGCCATTGCCCGAAGTGTGCGAGCGGATGGCGGAAGTGCAACAGAGGGCGTGGGCCAACCCATCGAGTATTCACTCAATGGGACGAGCGGCGAGGCG
>JAHFDX010000168.1 GCA_023248785.1 Myxococcales bacterium | reverse complement strand
CAATTGAAAGGGACGAACATAAAGTCAAAACCTGAGATGGTTGGGAAGTACAAGGTTACGGAGATGGACTCCGTGTGGTCGTCTGCGCCGGTCTATGACGGCAACGTAACGGCAACGGTAAAGTTCAATGGCACAACTGCGGTCAGCAAATCGCGCTCGGTTGCGGCAGCGCGTCCGCGCGTGAAGCTAAAAACCGAAACTTCGAAAGCCACGCTGACCGATCAGGGGCCTGTCTACACGACGTCACTCACGGCGAAAGCAGATGAATTTTGTGGTGACAAATCGAAGTGGCGCTACGTGTGGAAGAAGGACGGACAGCCTCTCCTCTCCCCCAAGAGCGGCGCCGTCGGAAAAAAAGGTAGCCCCGTGAAGGACGTTGGCCCCGGTCCCATCGAGGTCAAACTCACGCCCGGAAAAACGGTTACGTACAACGTTGTAGTATTTGACCAATGGGGGGTTGAAACGGCCTCCGATACGATCGTCATTGGCGCTCCCGAACTCGCGGCGAGTATTGACGCCACATGTGACGACCAGGGTGCGCTTACCACCTGGCCCGTTGCCCTTCCCTCGAAGTGGCCCAACCCGAGCACCACGTTGTCACAAAAGCTGTGCAGCAAAGTGCGCTTGACCGCGCGTGTTTTCGAGGAAGGAGAACTGGGCGCCAATTTCCCCTCCCCGTTCGCCGGAATCGGTCGCGACAAGCTGCCCTTTACGTTCGAGTGGCGCATCCAAGCGTTGAGCGCATTCTCCAAAGACAAGTGGGAACCTGTGCCCGCATCGTGGCTCGACAAGGCGGGAGGAAAGGACTTTCAAATCGTTGTGCCAGCACCGCTCGCATTTGTGCAACTGGCAGCGAGCCTTACGGTCAAGGATCAGTATGGCCGCTCGGCCAAGACGACTTTTACGGGTTCGAACGATTTCACTCCGCTCGAAGATCTGAATACCCACTTGTCCGACTTGTGGAAGGTTCTGAGGCCAGGGCCGTTCCCTCCCCCGGATCCTGTATTGCCTCCTGGCCCCATCGATCCCATGGATCGAGGCTTCCGCACACTTTCGGCGCGCGTGGCTGCACTCAAGGCGATGAAGAGTGATGCGCGACGCGCGGTGCGGGTAAGCAAGTTGCGGCACGAGATAGAGCAGTTCCGCGACTACGCATTGGTGAAGGTCGGGCGGGAAACGCACCATCTTTCCATCGAGCGATCTCCGAAACCGGTTTTAGCCAAGTTCAAACGCGAAAAATCTGCAAAGTCGATCCAAATGCGCGCACGCATGGAGGCCACCAAGCACTGGATGAACGACACGTCGCTCCGCGATTTGGCTCAAAAGCAGTTTTAGTAAACGATGCGGCCCCGAACGTCGCTCGCCCTTGCCGCACTGCTCTTCGCGTGCGGCGATGCACCCGAAGCACAACTCGAGGCAACGGGCGACGGCGGTGATTCGTATGCCAACACTAACGACGCACGTGCTCGCCCCAACCTCATTGACAAAATTACCGGAAGATATTTTCCAACATGCCCCGCCGACATGGTTCGAATCGGTGGATTCTGCATGGATCGCTACGAAGCTCCCAATACGTTCGGCGCGCAGCCGCTTGCAATGCAAACCGCGACGGACGGAGAGGCCTGGTGCAAGGATCACGGCAAGCGCCTGTGCACCGAAGCGGAATGGGTTCGCGCGTGCAATGGCGTATCGAAACGCGCCTATCCGTACGGACAAAACCACGAGACAGCCCGCTGCAACGACGACAAGATATGGATCTCACCCAACTGGGCGACACTCGGCACGTGGCCAAGCGGTGCCGCGAAGACCGAGGCGGAACGTCTTTACCAAGGAGAGCCAAGCGGCTCACGCAAAGGGTGCGAATCCGAAGAGGGAGCCTTTGATCTGACCGGCAACGTTGCAGAGTGGGTCACGCGATCGTTTGAGAATTCAACAAACTATGATCATGTAATGAAGGGTTGTTACTGGGCCGGTTGTTACGGTGGGTCCATGCCGAGTTGCGCCTTTGTCAATCCGGCGCACCCGGGATCGTTTCGATCGTATGAGGCGGGGTTTCGGTGCTGTGGGTGACTTCAGGGTTTCCCGTTCGAACTGGGCTTGCGTGATTTGAACGCTGCCGGAATTTTTGCGCCTGCCCCAACTAGATCTTTTTCCGTCAAGATCCATGCTTGAATAAGTAAGACCTTTTCTTGGAGTGTCGGCGCTCGGTGCCCGGTCGAACCTTTACTTCCTTGGAAACGTTGTTGACCTTGACCAAGCATTTGGATTCGCTGGATGGCGGTCTTATCGAGTTTCGCAATAGGATCGTTGGCCGCACATTTCACGGGGTTCACAAAACACGGGTTCTTTAGGATCGATTCAAGGAGGTCGGCCGAAAGCCCGCTGAGCCAACCCATCGGCTTTCCACTACCAGATCCGTTTTCGCCGTTCGATCCCGAAGGATCCGCGAAGGGCGGGCCCATTTCAAAGCTGTCGGCATAAAGGGTCTTGCTGCTGTTCGATAGGCCCGTTGGATCGCTCGCCGTATAGGTCGCGTTTATGCGGTAGTAGCCATCCTTCGGAAAGAACACAGACAACGTGTCTCCTTGAAAGTACGTCTTTGACTTGCAAAAAATGGCCTTGTTGGCCTTCTTCGCGGTCGCTTCCTCGCACGCCTTCGTGATGACGATGTCGACCTTTTTTTTCGTCGGCAACTCGTAGACTTCGTAGGTCCAGTTGATTGCAAAGGGGTCCGTGGTTTGAAATGTCGCAGCCAACCCCAGCCCAAGGCCCGGTGACCCTTTGTCGACAGAATCTCTAAAGGAGGAAAGAACCTGATTGATCCCATTCGCCAACGGAAGGTCCTCCTCTCCTCCCTCAAGCGCGCCGTCAGCCTTCTTCGTGCCGTAACTAGGGAGCGCAGTTAGGCGAATGTGGCGCCCCGGCCGCAGCGTGACCCAGAATTGTTTAAGGTCAGCCCATGTCGCCAGCCCGCTTTGAACGAACCCGGACATCGGCATTGCACTTTCGTCCCATGGCCCAAGGTATTTCGGATCGGTCGGCGCCGCAAACGCATCGGCCCACATCCCGAGCGTTCCCAGTTTTCGCTCTGCCACTCGAAATACACCATTGCTCTTGTTCGTGGCTCTCAACGCCACCTTGTACGCCAGGTCTCCATACAACGACGCGAGGGCATCTGGCACGACGCTTGGCGAAGTGCTCGCGTCTGCATCCTCAACTTCGCCCGGGTACAACACGAACAGTGACTTTGTCTTGTTCGTCGAATTGAGCTCCGAAATCTTCCATTTGTATTTCAGAGAATCTGTGTTTGTTTCGTCGGGTGTTGAACTGAAGAAATTCTGCAGATGCGACTTAGAACTTGGTTTGATTTCGTAGCGCCATCGCAACTTCTTTCCGTCGCTTGCGATGTGAGATGGCATATTCATTGATAGTTTTTGAATTGCGGGTGGATACGTCTCATCAAATAGGATTTCAACGTTGCGTTCAATTGCATCAGATTTCTTGAACACATCTTCCCATGTGTCCGTTTCAAAGGAAGAAATTAGACCGTTCGGATACGAAACCCAGTTGGCAACATTCGGATTAATTTCGAAATCGACACGCAAATTATGGGCAGCCCATGAGGCACACTTCGTGTTTGCCATCGGTGCTTCGGCGCCACCTGGTATTGGCCCGAGCCACTTCGAGACGCGCATCGCCCCCGCCAGAGGGTTGTTCCCGTTCGCCGGTGGGCCCGAATCCACGTACAGGGCACCGCTCGGCTTTTGGTTGACCCACAGAGGCTTCCATACAGAGAATTGTTTTTGAGGATCCGATGTTGACAACGTATCGAGCGTTGCTTGGTCAAAAACAACTTCGGTCGTGTTGCCCTTCGCGTCGACCCACGCCGGGATCTTGACCCGTAATCGGCGCAACTTACTCCAATTGTTTCCGCTCTGGTTGTTTCGGTCCCGGTAGTAGGCGCCAATCCACGCGGAAAAGGAATCGGTCGTGATCTCCTTTGGCGATCCCTTCCCCGCTGGAGTCTCCAACTTCTTCTCAGCCGAAGCCTCCGTGAAGCGCCCATTAAACGTCTGCACGTGAACGCCGCCGACGAATCGCGGCTGCTTGATGTCAAGTGTTCGCTCTGTGACGCGTCCGGTAAGAACCCCCGAATCGTCGAAGATGCAGTCGTTGGCTGGGTTGCCATGATCCACGCAATACGAGGCACTCCACCCGCTGTTCTTCTTTCGGATACCAAACTCGAATCCAACCTTGAAGCGCACGCTATTGGTGCCATTGGCGCAGACGGGTACGGGATCGCTCATCGAAAAGAGATACCGTTCGCCAGTGCTCCCAACCTTCGGCACCGATCGCACGAGCAGTGATGCAGTCTTGTTGATCTGCACCAAGACGTCGCGCATCAGCACGTTCTGCATCGCAACGGACTTCAGCTTGGAATTGGCCCGAAACGACTTTGTGGGCACGATTTCGACCGTCTTGCGCTCGGCGGTACCAACAACCACCTCTGCGGTAGCACCGTACGTTCGCGTTCCGTCGTTGCCGTTGAGCATCCAACCGTCAAATCGCTCCGAGTTGTCAATGGCAGCCCCGAAGTACGTTGTGCCCGTATAGACTTGGAGGCTCTCCTTTTCGCGTGCTGTTAACGGACCCTCCTTTTTTTGCAGGTCGGCTATTGCATTCTTCGTGAGCCCAGGGCGCCACCACCACGCATCCATCGGATGAATCTCTGGTTTATTGGTGTTCTCGTGACACCAGTCGGTCGAATGCACACCGTAGACGCAGACGTTTTTCGTATCGTCCGGGGGCAAGTAGTCGCCAAGCGAATGCCAAAGGCCACTGTCGCCGTCGACTTCCACCTCGGCACTCAGGCCGGGGCCATAGTTGGCATTCGTAGTGAGACAGTCATCTCCCGGCTGAAGCGGCCAGGGCAACTCTCCCGCGGCGCCATTGGGCCGCAGGCGAATGTTCCAATCATCTTCGTTGCCGGTCATAGAACCGTCCCACCCGCACGCTGCACAATCGAATAGAAAGGTCTTTTCCCCGGCCCCACAAACCCGAATCCGCTCGCCACCACGGCTGATCCAACACGAACCGTCTACCATTGCGTATTCCATGTGCGGCTTCCAGCCTTGGCCGCCCCAGACCGCCGGATCCGTTAAGTCGGTAATGTCGAAATCGTTTGCTACCTTGGAGCTGCAAGACGGAAGGTTTGCGGTTGAAACTTGAACGACGCGCAAGTTGGAAGCCTTCTTCACCGGCCCCCAATCCGGCTCGTCGCCCTGACACTCCATCCCAGGCAACTTCGATTCGTAACTGAGTCTGTTCAATATCGCCTGACTCATCGCCTTCGAGTCGGCCCCCTTGCCGGCCGCGGCGATGCGCGTGCCAAGTTCACCTTCTTCGAACGTGACGGTCGAGACCGCAACACCAACGCCCGCCACAAACAACACAACGCCCGCACGCACGAGTCGCCTCGCGCCAAATCGAGCAGCCATCATTCCCTCCCGTCATCCAATGCGAAGGCAATCCGGCGGGATGCCACGCCCCTACAACGTCGACCCGCCCACTGAAACCATCGCGTTCCAGCCGACCTTCTCACTAAAAAGGCCCATGGTCGCTGGCCCTGCTGTGAGCGCACCGAAGAAGTGCTTCGATCCGATCTGAAGTTGCGGGCCAGCCGAAAAGTCCCACGTTTTCTTGTTCGGCAAGTACTTTGGTCCCGCGAGTCGAAAGCGCGCCTGGCCATCTGCGCCCACGCGCACGAACTTTCCAATCTCGCGACCAAAGCGCAAGCGGCCTTCGAAATCGATCTCGCCGTCGTCGCCGAGACCAAACCCGCTGATGGCGTTCACGTCGAGGTGCCATCCCCTGCGAGCAAACGAAAGAAGCAATCCTGTCTCGAGTTCGCTCTCCATTTCGTCCTTGGTGGGACCCCCTGCGAAGCCATCGACCTTGAACTTGCCGAGGGCACCGAGCGACCAGCCGTCGCGTGGGGTTCCAAGAAGGCGCACCACGACACCAACCGACGGTGAGAAGTTGCCGTAGGTGTTGCGTGCAGCGTCGCCGATGATCGTCAGGCGGTCGATCGGCGAGCCCCAAATGGTCGCGCCACCTGCCGCGAGACCTCTTTGATCGGATGCGATGGATCCAATGCCGTAGAGTTGGGCGCCGATCGACTTCGCGCTCGCACCGTACGCGGTGTACGCATACGCGAGGACGGGGACATCCGTGCGCACATCGTGTGTCGCGGCGGGGGGCGAAAGCGAGTCGTTCGGTTTCGTGGGCGGCTGCGTGGGAACCGGGTCCGCAGCCATCGACGAGCCAGCCCAAGCCAACGTGATCCATGCCGCAAGCGAGACCGTAAACGCGCGATTCATCTTTCCTCCAGATACATTTTCAGGAGTATCTCGGTAGGTTCGATCTGTCCATGTACGCAAGTGTCCGCCTCCGCGCGATCCCTTTAATCCTCATAGCGATCGTTGGCACCCAGTGATCGTTTTCGCTTTGCATCACGGCCGCCTAAATCGCTCAATGTCAGTTTCCTTTCGGCGACCACGCGACCCTTGTCGTCACGAATGGCACCGATGATCACGGGTGGCTCTACCGTTGTGTCGACGTCGAACGTTCCAAACGAGTCGCTTCCATCGTAACAAGCCGTGCGACCTTTTGGATCGCCTTCGCACGGATGCGGAGGATTGGCCCATGGGGAGGCCACGAACTCAAACACCGGGTACGGCATTTCTGCCTTCCATTGCCATAGCTCTGAGTGATGCAGATCGCCCGAAATAAAAACCACGCCGGTTACGTGTTCACGCGCGATGTGATCGAATAAGCCGCGCCGCTCTTCGGGAAATTCGTGCCATGAATCGATCGGTTTTCCGTCGTTCCACACGCTGCCCGACGCAATCACCTTAAAGGTGGCGGAAGATGCCGCGAGCGCTGACCAAAGCCATCTTCGCTGTTCTGGACCAAGCATCGATCCCGGATGAACGTTGCGCCAATACCGGCCATCGAGCATGAAGAACTCCACGTCGCCCCATTTGAACGAAAACCAAATGCCGGGCATATCGCCCGACCCAGCAAAAGGGTTGGCCCAGTACTCGCGAAATGCCTGAAGCGCCTTCGACTTGCCCGGCGCGTTGCCATCGAGATCATTGCCGACGAAGTCATGATCGTCCCAAATGGCCCACGTTGGTGTGTTCGCGAGAAGTTCAACGAGCGGTGCTTCGCGACGACTTGTTCGATAGTACGCACGCAACGAATCGAGCTCAGACGCGTTGCCATAGTGGGCGTCACCAAGCATGAGGACGAGGGAGGGATCAAGCGCGCGGACCGCGGAAAAAATGTTCTGCCCTGGAAGGCGCGCACACGATCCAAACGCGACTCTACCCTTCCATTTTTCTTCGGGCGCGGTCACGAACGATGGATACGGCGGGGCAAGCACCCGCTTTCCGCCGAAGTCGACCGAGTAGTAGTAACGCGTGTTTGGCTTCAACCCGAAAACGCGAATGCGCGCGGTAAAATCCGACAATGCATTGGTCTGCACGGGATCTGTGAGATGAGGACTCGAAAGGGTTTGGTCCTCCGAATAAACCACACGCGCA
>JAHFDX010000811.1 GCA_023248785.1 Myxococcales bacterium | reverse complement strand
GAACTGTCTTACGTTGGGCAACGCAACACCAAAATCTCCAGGATCGCCGCTGACGCCAATGGCGAGCGAGGCTGCGCAAGGTCCTCCCGCGGCGTAATCTGTTTCTGCCTGACAGCGGTTGGAAGAACCCGAGTTGAAGTCGCGACCGACGTAGCCGTCCGCGGAATCGACGTAGACAATGCGCGTCTTGCGATCAGGGCCGCCGGTTTCGAAAAAAAGACGAACCTTGTTTCCCAGTGCGCCCCCGAGCGGCACGGCTTGTCCGGTGTTGATCTGCTGAACGTATCCCGTGGTCGAGGTTGCGTCTTCAACGCCTGACGATCCCGCAAGGGATTGGAATTGAAGGAGGGTCGAAATCTCGCTTGTTGCGACCTGTTTTGCCGCGCCTACGACGAGACCTTTCACCCCCGTAGGTTGAGGTCCGTAGTAGAGCTGAATACGTCCTGCAAGATCGGCTGGAGCCTCTTTGCCGTATGCAAAGCCGTGAATGCGAACGTTCCCATCGCTGACTACCTTCGTGGCCGTGCTCACACCTGCGCCCGAGCCTTGCACGACCCAGGACTCGGGCGGCACGGCTAGCGAGCTTGAGCCAATGGACGTCTTCGAAGTGCAACTCGCGTCGTTACAATTGTTGGCCTCCACCTTGTAGGTTGTCGACGAATGAAGGCCAGTTAGAACAAGTTCCGTCGCGCCCGCGGGTGCATCGTACGAGAACGTGTCGCTGCCCCCTGTCGCGATCAGGCGCACGTGATTGCCATTAGCGGCAGAGGCGGCCCAGGTTGCGCGCAGCGACGAGGATGATTCGGTTTTCGTGGTGCCGACCGTAACAGCTGCAATCGTGGAGAGCGTGAGCGTGCCGCTGGTTTGCGTTCCGCCGTCCGTCGAGCTGGTTCCGTTTCCACATGAAGTAATGAGAAGTGCGAATGGGATTGCAAACGTTCTCTTTGGCATGGGCTCCTCCTCCTCCTCGATGGCAGACTATCGCATCTTTGGCGGCCCGCCTTGCGCGTTCTACGCAGCTACGCAATCGCGGGGCGCGTCATCGTCCAAATGCGAAGACCATTAACGTTGGCGAGCACCTCATCGGTTACCACGCGGTAACCGACGCTCTCATAAAGCCGAACGCTCGACTGGCGATCGGTTTCGAGGAAACACGGAACCCGCGCTTGCTCAGCCCGGGCGTTGAGTCGAGCGAGGAGCGTTTTGCCAAATCCGCGACCTTGCAAGTCCGGCTCGACCCCAAGAACGAAGAGGTAAAAATGGGGTTCTCGAAGATGCCAAGCATGCACGCGATGATCGACGCGCAAAAAATTCCAAATCGCACGCGGACCCGTTGTGAGACATCCCATCGCTCGGCCTAGCCACGCGCGCGGGCCGAGCGGCCAATGGCCGGGAGGTAAAATAAGCGCAGCGGCGGCAAGACGATCGCCCACCCAAAGAGCATCGGTTTCGTGAAAGCGAACCGCTGACGCCGTAAACCCATGCTTGACGCGCGCAACTGCACCTGCACGCTCGGCGTCGCTTCGATGCGCGAAGATAGCAAGGTACGCCGGATTGTCGCGAAAGGCACGTCCGAGCAAGGCGCCTGCTGCGTCGACGTCGTCTGGCTTGAGAGTGCGAGAGTGCGACGTTGGGTTCATGTTGGGCGCGTATCACGCGGGAGTGTGGCGACTCGATCTTTTGGGAATCTCGGACACAGTTCGAGCGTAAGATGATTGGCTTCGCGGGGCGTGGAGAAAAGCGAGAACGCAATGAGAACATTATTTGTTACATATTCGGCCACACTCCTTAGTGTCGCTGCTTTCGGATGTACCCAACCGACAGGCACGTCGCCGCCCGCGCCAAGTTCAGTCGTGGCCGTTATTTCGGCTTCGGGCGCGTCCAGTGCACTGTCTGCTCCCCAGACGCCGCCGACACCGAGCCCGTTTCATGTTGTGGCGACGAGCTCCACACCGTTCCAGGTGTACCGCCTCGACAACGCTCTCATTGTCCACTCGGGTTCGTTCCTTGGTCGACTCGAACAAGACAAGATCGCACCTGACCTG
>JAHFDX010000810.1 GCA_023248785.1 Myxococcales bacterium | reverse complement strand
GCACACGGTCTGCGCGGCAAGGGTCCCGTTGTTTACGAAGAGAATTCACGCGTTCCTCTTGTCATGCGTTGCCCGGAAACGATTCGCGAAGGACGAACGACGGGCGCGCTTTACTCAGGGATCGATTTGCTTCCAACAATCCTAGGCCTTGCGTCACATCAATCGTCATGCGGCGACCTGCCCGGAAGAGACCAATCGCCCATCGTTCTTGAGACAGCCACCCATGTTCGCGACGAGCTTTTGTTTTCGTATCGCGCGCGATGCACGCTTGGTTTTCCCTGGTCAAACGCACGCGGTTTCGTCATTGGGCGGTTTGATGGAGTGCACAAATATGCTCGCTACTATTCCCGAAACATCGACCCATTCTCTACATCCGCCACGGTTGAAGAAGAGTTGTACGATCTCTCCAGCGATCCACTGGAACTCAAGAACATCGCTGCCACGTGCGAATCATCGATCGTAGCTGAGCACTGCAACAAGACACGCGCCCTCGCTGAACGCGAACACGTGTTTGATCGTTTTTGAGCATCACGATGTCGAAGCGCTTCCGTTGCTCTTCTCAAGATCGTCGTCGCTCACAAGCACGCGCTGCACTTCCTCAAGTGCCGAGCCCGCCACCTGAACGTTATCGAACGCAATGTCCCCCGCGACGTCACGCATCGCTCGAACGGCAAAAGCCGCCGAGAACAACCGTGCGAGCGACACGACGTACCGTTCCAGATCGGAGTCGATGCGCTCTACAATGCGCACGGCGAATGGTACCCTGTGTGTAGCCGAAAGGCGAACACGCGCTTCCGCGACACGGGCCAAAGACTGCCAAGCAGCGACTTCGGTTCGACGAGTCGACAGGTCGAGCGGAACGTGAACCGATTGCCTCCGAAGTTGCGCTGCCTGTTCGAGTCGTGCGCCGGTGTTCCCACCGATCACACGCGCAGCCCATGCAAGCCTTGCCGCCATCGCGTCATCGGCCTCGATCAAAAAAGGCGCGGCGAGCACGACGATTCCAAACGCAAGGGCCGAGGCGTTTAGCGGCCATGTGGCACCGCTATGGCTTCTCGCCACGAAAACCGCGACCGTGCCGCTGATAGCCGACAATGCCACGTGCAAGACTCTTGCTCGGCGTGTTCGAATGCGAAGCGTACGCTCAAAGAACACGCCCGCGGTGGCGATGGCGATGATGAGCGGCGAGGTGGCCGCCCCAAGTAGCTCGGCAACAAGAGCACCGATCGATGCCCCCATGATTCCTTCGATGCTGACTTGGTATGAAATGCTCGCCGCGAGAAACACCGCGCAAAGGACAGTGAACCCCGCCGCTGGGAGCGGCCCCATGCGCGCCGAGTTTGTCACCACCAAGAGCCATGCAAGTGCCGCCGCAATCCATAAAAGAGGACGCATGACTCAATACGCTCCCGGTCGTGATTGATTTGCAACGTCGCGTTCGTAGATTGCTTTCACCTTCTTGGCACCGTCAGAAGAACCGGCACCCAACCCAAAGCGGAACACGTCGCCATCTTTTCTGTATTCCTCGATCTGATTGGCGATGACTCCACTTGCGGCGGGCGGGGCAACCGCAGCAGCCGCCTCAAGATCACGTGCACTTTGCCGTGTAAGCGATTCGGCTCGTACACGATCGCCGGAGCTGAAGGCGCTCGCTGCTTGGAGCTGGCGCGTCGAGGCGAGCACGCTCATCGCACGCGCGAAAACTTCACCGTTGATTGAGCGATTGGCTATAGCCGCATCAGAAACCCATTGCACCTTCAACGGGTCCGGATTGATCGATTCGCGGCCGCCGTCGATGCGCTTCCACGCGACCTGAGGAGCAATCGAAAAAGTGTCACTGCCCCCGTAGACCGGTGCCATTTCAAGCAAGACGCGACGTTCGTCGCCGGCGAAGAGAGACCCGGCATTGACGACCACGTCATTTCCTTCCATGCGCGCATCCCCTCCGAATCCGCGCAAGAGCTTCAGACCTGGGGGAAGTGTGAAACGCACCTCGGCCTGCTCCACGACGGTTGTAGAGGCTTCAACGAGTTCTTTTCGAAGGAAC
>JAHFDX010000809.1 GCA_023248785.1 Myxococcales bacterium | reverse complement strand
GTCGCAACGACGCATGGCCGAAGGAGCCCTGCTATGTCCGATATGATTCCAACCCTACCTCGTCTCAACGAGCCCGCACCCGACTTTGCCGCCACCTCCACGCACGGGCCCATCAAGCTCAGTGACTTCAAGGGCAAGTGGGTGGTGCTGTTTTCGCACCCCGCCGATTTTACGCCCGTGTGTTCGACGGAGTTCGCGGAGTTTGCGCGCCATCAAGCCGATTTTCAAAAGCGCAACGTGCAGCTCATCGGCGTCAGTATCGACAGCGTGTATGCCCACATCGCGTGGACGCGCAGCATCGAGCAACTGCTCGGCGTGAAGATTCAGTTCCCCGTGATTGCCGATCTCGATATGAAGGTCGCGCAGACCTTTGGAATGATCCACCCGGGCGCGAGTACGACGGCCACCGTTCGGTGTGTGTTCTTCATCGATCCGAATCAGGTGCTTCGCGCGATGGTGTACTACCCGCTCACAACGGGACGAAACATCGACGAGATCATTCGCGTGATCGATGCCCTCCAATTCAACACCGAGAAGGGCCTCGCGACCCCGGCCAATTGGAAACCCGGCGACAAGGTTATCGTTCCCGCACCTCTCACGGCCGAAGCCGCCGAAAAGCGGGGCAAAGAGGGATACGATACGAAGGACTGGTATTTGTCGTTCCGCAACCCATAACATCGCGTAAAATCGCGGACTCACCGAGGCGCGTCACGTATCTTCGTGGCGTGCCTCGTTCACTTTCATCGGTAGGGCAGCGCATGGGCGCCAGCGTGTTTGCGCGCATCGAACCCATCGTGCGTGCCCGTCGCGAAAAGGGGCTCGATGTGATCGAGCTTCACATCGGCGACACATGTCGCGAGCCATCGCGCACTGCACGGTATTCCGTGCTCGCAACTCGCCCCGACCCGCTCGGGCGTTACCGATACGGTTCGGTACTGGGCCGTCGCGACTTGCGGCACGCTTGCCTCGGCTGGCTCGAGGCGCACGGCGTGGGTGCAAACGTGGACCCCGATCGACACGTTCTCATCGGTGCCGGAGCCACGCACGCCATCAGTTGTGTTGCGCGTGTGCTCTTCGAAGTTGGCAACGAAGTGCTTCTCATTGCGCCGTATTGGCCTCTTGCTGTCGGCATCTTGCGCACGACGGGGGCATCGCCTGTGGAGGTGCCGCTCACGCAGGAGATTTTCGAAAATCCATCGCTCGATGTGCGCGCAGTTCTCGAAAGTTATCGCACGCCCCGCACGCGTGGCATCTACGTCATTTCGCCGAACAATCCGGACGGGAAGGTCTGGTCGACCGCCTCGCTCGAGAAGCTTGCGGAATTTGCGATCGCCCATGATTTATGGGTGATTTCCGACGAGGCCTACCTCGATTTCGTGTTCGAGGGTGTGCACGTTTCTGCTCGCACACTCGAAGGCATGCGCGAGCGCACGGTCGCCGCATACTCGTTTTCGAAGAGCCTTGGACTCGCCGGTGCGCGTGTTGGATTTTGCATTGGACCGGAAGAGGTCATCGCGGCAGCTCGTCGTGTATCGACGCACACAGTCTTCAATGTGCCTGAGCTCGAGCAGGAGCTTGTATGCGAAGCGCTGGAGACACATGAGGAGTGGGCGCGTGAGGCGCGTATAGCGTATCGCGCACTTTGTGCGACCACATGCCGTGCACTCGATCGCGCGGGGCTTACGTACTTTGCGCCTGAGGGGGGGGCGTACGTGTTCGTGCAGATCGCGGAGAAGGGCCGCGCGGACGAGGCGGTTCGTCGGCTCACGCAGGCGGCGGAGCGAGGTGTTGTGCTCGCGCCGGGCGATGGATTTGGCGACGCGTTCGGTCACATGGCGCGGCTTTGTTTTACGAGTGAAACGGAGGAGCGCACGATTGAAGGGATCGCGCGGCTTCAAACCCCCATGTCATCGTGAGCGCGACCACCCCTCACGTCATCCTGAGCTCGCACCGGCCTTTGGCGGGATGGTTGGGAAAGAAACGTTGGGTCTGTGTATCGGTTTTGTAACGAGGGGAATTGAACAGACGGCTCGTAGGACTACAGAGGGAG
>JAHFDX010000808.1 GCA_023248785.1 Myxococcales bacterium | reverse complement strand
CGAAAGAAAGGACCCGCTTGCCGAGTACCACAAGAAGCGCGCAAAGAATGCGTACGATCGGGCCTTGTTTTATGGGCTCGAATTGATGGGCCACAAGGCCAAGGGCTTTCAAGATGTCACGATCGACGACGTAAAGCTGCGTAAGTGGCTCGAAGCCAATTTCGAGGACAAGGAGGATGCGCAAATCCTTTTCTGGACGGGTTACGCGTGGCTGGCGCGCACGAGCCTCCTTCGCGACGACAACGAGGTGCTCGAGAAGATTTATGTGGCGGTCGGTCTGCTTGAGCGCAGCCGGCAGCTCGATCCGGAATACAACCACCGAACCGCCTCGGTCGCGCTCGCGTCGTACTACGGTCGAGCCAAAATGGCGGGAGAGATGGATAAGTCGAAGGCGCTCTTCGACGAAACGTTGAAGGCGACGGGCGGGAAGGCTCTTTCCGTTCAGTTCGCCTACGCGACGCGTTATTTCTGCAACATGAGCGACGAGAAAAACTTCGACAAATTCCTTTCGGATGTGCTTGCCGCCGAGGATCCCGATCCTGAGCAACGCCTTACAAACACCATTGCTAAGCGGCGCGCTGCCCGATGGAAGACCAGGAAGTGGAAGGAAGATAACTGCGGATTTTGAGCCTCATGCCGCACGGCGTTGAAACTCAGCCGCGGTGCTTCCGTCCAACGAATTGATGCTGACATGACTGGCGGATTGCAAATCTCGATGTAGAACATATCCCACATTCTGCGCCGAACGTGTGGTTCGGCGGTCCCAAAGGGCGGGTCTCGGGCGACCTCAAGAAGCGAGTCTCCAGAAACAACAAAGTCAGGGTGGCCATGGAACGACGGAAGTTTCTCTCCTGTTTGATTGCGACGTTGGCTTTCACGACTGTCAGCGCGACAGCCTTTGCGGAAGGCGATGACGACGAGGCTGGCGCAACCGTTCTGAAGATGCGCACCATGGCGCCTGCGGGCTCGCTCTGGGCGAAGCAGTTCAAAGAGTGGAAGGAAACCCTCAAGGACAAGAGCGGCAAGAAGCTGGTCCTCAAATGGACCTGGAACGGCGGCGGTCGCGACGAGAAGGCGATGGTCAACGACCTGAAAAGCGGAACGCTCGACGGCGCCGCGATGACTTCGGTGGGGCTGTCGTCCTTCGTCAAGGACATGCTCATCTTCAACCTGCCTGGTTTGTTCGACAGCTGGGACGACCTCGACAAGGTTCGAGTCAATGAGATGGGGTACTTCCAGAAAGAATTCGAAAAGCAGGACATGATCCTCGCGGGTACTGGCGACGTCGGTAAGGGCCGCCTCATGGGCACATCGGATCGCTGGAACGATGAGGTTTGGCGTCCCGCCAATTTGCAGAACAAGGCGCTCGCGTGCGTCGAAGCAGATGTGATTGGACCTAAGTTGCTCGAGATTCAGGGAGCGTCGTGCACGCCGGTGGGCATTAACGAAATTGGCAGCAAGCTCGGCACGTCGATCACCGTGCTCAACACGCCCTCGTACGCCGCGCTGCAACTCGGTTGGTCCAAAAAGGTGCGCTTCGTGCTGAAGGGTCTTGTTCCGTACTATTCGATTGGCGGCATCGTCTTCTCGAAGAAGGCTGTCGACGGGTTGTCCGACGAATTGAAGACTGCGCTGCTCGACTCCGCCAAAGAGCGTGGTCAGGCGCTGACCAAGGCTGTGCGCGCTGCAGACAACTCCGCCTACGACCAAATCGCCAGGAAGTGCGAGGAGCGGGTCAAGAAAGAGGAGAACAAGGGCACCGACGGCGGCCCCACAACGGGCACCTACGACATTGCTGCCCGCAAGGACGACGACGACGACACGAAGAGCAGAAAGGCCGAGATTCGAGGCCAGTGGGCTGACCTTTTCAAGAAGACGCGGGAAGCGCTTCGCGGGGAATTCAGCTCGGACATGTACGATCGCGTGGTTACCGGCCGCGGAAAGTAACCACCAAAGATACCTATGTGAAACGAGACGGCCGGACTTCCGGCCGTTTTTCTTGGGTGCCCCACCTATTTGCACAGTTCTTTGTACGAACATTGAACCTTTCG
>JAHFDX010000807.1 GCA_023248785.1 Myxococcales bacterium | reverse complement strand
ATGAGCACGTGGCCATACTGGCCGCGACCACCGGACTGCTTTGCGTACTTGTACTCGCACGGCACTTTCTTCGTGATGCTTTCGCGATACGCCACCTCGGGCTTACCGACGTTGACTTCGACTTTGAACTCACGCTTCAAGCGATCGGTGATGATTTCGAGGTGAAGCTCTCCCATGCCGCTGATGATGGTTTGACCGCTCTCTTCATCGGTGTGAATGCGGAACGACGGGTCCTCCGCTGCGAGCTTCTGAAGAGCGATGCCAAGTTTTTCAACGTCAGCTTTGGTCTTTGGTTCGACCGCGATTGAGATAACGGGCTCCGGGAATTCCATCTTCTCAAGCAAGACGGGATTCTTCTCGTCACACAGGGTATCGCCCGTGCGCGTGTCGCGAAGACCTACCGCCGCGTAGATGTTGCCGGCGTCGGCTTCAGTGAGCTCTTCGCGCTTGTTGGCATGCATACGCAAGATGCGTCCGATGCGCTCGCGCTTGTCACGCGTGCTGTTGAGAAGCATCGTGCCGCTCGAGATCTTACCCGAGTACACACGGAAGAACGTGAGGTTGCCGTGCGGGTCGTTCAGGATCTTGAACGCGAGTGCGGAAAATGGTTCGTCGTCCGATGCCTTGCGAACAATCGGCGGCGCGTCCTTCTTGTGCGGGTCGATGCCCTCAACGGGCGGAATTTCGACAGGTGACGGAAGGTAGTTGATGACGGAGTCGACCATCATCTGCACGCCTTTGTTCTTGAAGGCGGACCCGCAAATCACGGGAACGATCTTGAACGTCGTTGTGCCTGCGCGAAGTGCGCGGTGGATCATCTTGTCGGTGATTTGATCGAGCTTGCCTTCGAGGTAGAGGGCCATGATCTCTTCGTCGACGTCTGCACACGATTCGATCATCTTGTCGCGCCACTCTTGGCACGTCTTCTTGAGCTCGTCGGGGATTGGGATCCACGAAAACTTTTGACCCTTCGACTCCTCGTCGAAGAGCGCAGCTTCCATGCGGATCAAGTCGATGACTCCGCGATGCTTGTCTTCCTCACCGAGAGGCCACTGAATCGGAACGGCATTGGCGCCAAGGCGCTCTTTCATGCTGTTCACGCACATCAAAAAATCCGCGCCGACCTTGTCCATCTTGTTCATGAACGCGATGCGCGGAACACGGTATTTGTCGGCCTGACGCCAAACGGTTTCGCTTTGAGGCTCAACGCCGTTGCCCCCGTCGAATACAGCAACCGCCCCGTCGAGAACACGCAAGCTGCGCTCGACTTCGATGGTGAAGTCGACGTGCCCAGGCGTATCGATAATGTTGATGCGGTGAGTGATGCCGCCGTAAGGACCTTCGATGGGAGTCCAAAAGCAGTTGGTGGCCGCGGAGGTGATCGTGATGCCGCGCTCTTGTTCCTGGACCATGTAGTCCATCGTCGCGGCGCCTTCGTGAACCTCGCCAATCTTGTAATTGACACCCGTGTAGTAGAGAACGCGTTCAGTCGTCGTCGTCTTGCCCGCGTCGATGTGGGCCATGATGCCGATATTTCGCGTTCGTTCTAGCGGGTATTCTCGAGCCACTGTGCCGTCTCCTTACGTTGCTTTGACCAAAAAAATGCGAAATCGTATGCCAGATGCACGAAACCCTCCCTGGCCTCATCCCCTTCGCTTTTTGAAGAGGTGCTCGCCGGCTTTTTAAGAACGGCAGAGCGCTACCAGAGAGGGTGTCGGGGTATTGCGTTGAGCCGCTGATGACGACTCGGTTTTTCGCGGATAACCCGATCCTTATTTCAGCTTCGGCATCTCGATAAAATATCCTCTGTGAAGTTGCGAAGTGGAGTTGCGAACTGGCAGTTACGAAATAGTTCTAATTACCAGCGGTAGTGCGAGAAGGCCTTGTTGGCTTCCGCCATCTTGTGCGTGTCGTCCTTCTTCTTGACCGCGTTGCCACGACCGCCCGCTGCTTCCATAAATTCGGCAGCGAGGCGTTCGCGCATCGTTTTTTCACCTCGATCACGGGCGTAACCCACAATCCAGCTCATTGCTAACGTGACACGGCGCTCGG
>JAHFDX010000806.1 GCA_023248785.1 Myxococcales bacterium | reverse complement strand
AATCACCTGTTTCGCTTCCGTTCTGGTCTCGGCGTACGCCGCCCCCACCCAACTGAGGGAGGTTACGATTGCGATCCGACCAATCGATCCCAGGGTTCTTCGCATGCGCGTTCAAACTCGTCTTTCCCGCCCAATGCGAGCCAAAAGCCACGCATGTCTTGGGGCACAAGGGCTCGAATGTCAAATGGAACGCCTTCTGTCGTGCGTAGTCGAACACGTGCGCAATGAAGAGCCACACGATCGAACGTAATCACCCCGCCTGAAGGAAGCGTATGACGCCTCGGGCCGCCGTACGAACGATCCCCAAGCAGCGGAACACCTGCGTGCGCAGCATGCACACGTAACTGATGCGTTCGCCCCGTTCGGGGTCGAAGTGCGAGCAAGAGGGTATCGGACGCACGTGCGATCACGCACACGTCGGTCAGTGCAAACATCGCGTCTTTTCCGTTGGCTTGCCGAAGGCGCGGATTCTTAGCGCGGCCAATGGGCGCATCCCAGAGGGTGTGGGGCGCCACAACTTTACCTTTCGCCAGCGCAACGTAACGACGTTCGTACGCCCCCTCTTCCCGAAGCGTAGCGAGGCATCGTGCTCCACTTTCCGTTCGCGAAAACGTAACAACGCCACTTACATTTCGATCCAGCCGCGAAGACGGATGAAGCTCGTTAAGCGAAACACCAAGCTGCGACGCGAGTATGCCCCATGCCGTGTTAGATGCCGATTCATGATCCGGCGCGGTGGCGATGCCCGCTGGCTTGTGAATGGCGACAAAGTCGCGCGAGGAATAAATGACCTCGAGTTCGACTGATTCGCCTTCGCTCGGTGCACTCACGATCACTTCGTCACCCACTTTCACTGCCATCGTTTCACTCTGCACGCGCGTTCGCCCCACGAATACTCGACCCTCGGCAACGAACGACAAAGGCACGCCCGAAAGGCGCAGTACATCGCTTACCGTATGGGCTTCTCCCTCGCGAACGACCCAGCGAATGTCGTGCTTCACGTTCGAAGGCGCTCAACCAAGCCGCGGTCGCCGTCCACGCGAAGCCGATCCCCCGTGCGAATCGCACGCGTGGCTCCGACAACGTTCACCACGCTCGGAACGCCAAACTCGCGCGCAACGATCGCCGCGTGTGAGAGTGGGCCGCCCAGTTCCGTGACAATACCCGCTGCAATGAGAAAAAGTGGCGTCCATCCCACATCTGTTGTGTGAACCACGAGCACCTCGCCCGGTTCAAGAAGGCCCATCTGCTCGGGACCATGAAGAACGCGCGCACGGGCTTCTACGATGCCCGATCCAGCCGGCAGGCCGCGGAGCGTGTCGCCTCCGGAAGGTGGCAGCACGACAGGAGGAGGCGTGCCCATGAACGTTGCCGGTGGATCAGGACGAGCGAGATCGCGGGCAAACTCCGCGCGCCGCGCACGCACAAGAAGCGCGAGATCCGTTCGCGCGGAACGAAGGGTATGCGTGAGCTCGTCAGCGGTGAGGAAAAACACGCTTCGAACTTGAGCAAGCGAAGGATGTGCGTCCATCGTCGCTCGATAATCCGCATCGAGTTGCGGATCGCGCCGCAGCAAGCGCCGATCCGCATCGAGCGCCGCAGCCCTAAGCATTCCAAGAACCCGCGTGACCCACGTGCGCATGTGTTCGCGAAGACGCGCCGCTTTTTGTGCGCGCGCAATGAGGTGTCGCAGGAGCGTTTGTTCAACAAGCGACAACCTTGGGACGAGTTTATGGAGCTCCAACTCGGCTTGCGCTTTGCCTCGAGCGAGCGCAATTTCGACATCCCGTGCTTCGCCCCGCAAAGCAACCCGCAACATGGTGATGACCGCCGTCGGGTCTTCGCGCCAACGCGGCGTCGCAAGTTCGGCTTCTCGAACTGCACGATCGCCGTAGAGTTCAAGGAAACTCTGAAGCGCACGCCTCGTTGCCCCGTCAGGCAGAGTATCGGAACCAACCGTGTCCTCCCTGAGAAGTGCATCGCGCGCAGCAGGCTCACGACGTGCAAGCGATGCGATGTGTATAATTCCAATGGCCGGACGCGCACTTTCCAGA
>JAHFDX010000167.1 GCA_023248785.1 Myxococcales bacterium | reverse complement strand
ACGTGCACCACGTTGCGAGCGACGAACTGAAGGAGGGCCTCGGGCTGCGGCCTTGTGACATCGACCGTGAGATTCACGTGCTTGCCGTTGCGATTGAGTCGTGCGTTCGCGAGGATGTCACCAATGGCGCGCGGGATGGACTTGAATAGGCTACCCAACGACGCGCCGATGGCCATGGTGGCGAGATTGGCCTCCATCGCTTCGTATGCATCCTTGCACGCAAGCTCCGTTTCGCAATCGCCCTCCGCAGAAATGGTGCCTCCGTCCTCTTCCCCGGGCGTAACCCACATGCGAATTACATCGAGTTGTTCCGGCAAAAACGGAAATGGCTTCGACGGATAGCGCAGCATCAATCGCATCGCTTCCTTCGAGTTCTTCAGCTTCGACGGGTAGCCAACCTTGGCTACTTTCGCGATGAGCGCCTTCTCCTTCGCTTCGGCCTCTGCGTCGGATTGCTTCGTATCTTTGCGGAGAATCTCCCTCGACGGAAGAATCACCAAGATACCGTGTTGCGGTCTCACGAGGATGCGTTCGCCCTTGTCGGCAAACGTGCGCCACGTTTTTACACCCGGAACGCCGCTATCGAATCGCCCTCCTTTGTCTTTGTACCTGCGCGCAAGATGTTCGCAGGCGGCGTCAACCGTCGTGTCAGGCACGTTGTAGCGGATCGTAAAAATGTCGCGCGTCGTATCCGTGAGCGACGGACCCGAGATGAGCACCCAATCCGTATGAAGCACGGGATTGAACCCCGTTCCTCCGAGAAACTGGTTCCATTGTGCAAGGCCTTGAAGCAGAGGGCCCGTCCGTCGCGCAACCGGATTCGTTCGGATCACCTCACCGTTGATCGAAACAACCACGTAGTTTTCGGCGACCTGGATTTTGCCCGCTGCTCCAACAAATTCGCTCGCGTTTTTTGGTCCCTTGTCCGGTAGAGGAGCGGGCGGGGCTGCATCGCCCGCGTCCCCTGCGTCACTCGCATCGTTGGCCGCGTCCGGGGGCGTGGCGTCTGGGGCGCCATCGCGTTTTCCTTCGCGTGCGCCATCAAGAGCAGCGTCAGCATCGGAAGCGGCATCGCCCCACAAAGCTGCGTCGCTTGCACCTCCGTCGCGAACAGCTACCGCTGCGTCGGCAAAATCGGAAGCGGGCGTTTGGTTTTCGACCGAATTGGGTGCGGGTTCCTGGGCCTCCTCGAAGAGATCGACCACGATGTCCGCTTCACCCTCGATTTCATTGAATTTTGTCGACCTGGGCCAGGAAAATGGATTGAGCCACAAAACGTGAGCGAGCAACGAAAG
Source organism: Myxococcales bacterium (assembly GCA_023248785.1). Taxonomy (GTDB): domain Bacteria; phylum Myxococcota_A; class Polyangia; order Polyangiales; family Polyangiaceae; genus JAHFDX01. The sequence continues at coordinate 6,387 of JAHFDX010000167.1, read as the reverse complement.
CGAAAATGTAACTTTAAACGCCTTATTTGCTAAGGCCACGTCCCAAAGGCGCGGGACCACGCGTGTTTCAGCACCCGCATCATGTGGCACGATCGACACGCTCCCACGCCTTGACCCTGGATCGCCGACGCATACCGTGCCGGTCTGCTGTCCGATCGCGCAACCGGCACGTCCGATGCATCTCGACCCAAAAAAAACCCGGGTGAGCGGGCAAGGCCGCCGTTTTGCGGGCCAAACAAAGCGGACTGCCGGAAACTGGTGTCAAAAGACGTTCCGGCGATACTGGCGAGAGGCGAACCGTGCAAAAGTTGTCGTTAAAGGCGTCCACCGCAGACACAACCATAGCGTACAACTCAACGCGCGCCCCCACGCGCCTCTTTCCGCGGATGTGCCGCTTTACGTTGTTGCTGGTCGCCCCTTGCACACTTGCGTGCGATCAGATTTCACGCGTTGGCAAATTGGACGCGTCGCGCTCATCCGCTGCAATTGATTCCGGGCCAGAATCTTCGACGTCCGCCGAACAGTCGCCCTCCACGCCACCTGCCACGCCAGACGCCGGAACGCGCGCTTCCGAGCACTTCGCTGGCCCCTACCTTGGCGCAACTGGCTTTCAGGCGCTCATCATGAGCGAACCCGAGTGGCCCGCAAATCCGGACCGGCCCAAGAGCAAAAAGCGCCGCAATGTTTCAGAGGGATCAAAATCGATCCGTCTCGGTTACATGCGTCGTGGAGCCAAGGCTCCCGTCAACCCAATACCTGTTCGAAAGAACAAAAATTGCGCCGAGGGCTGGTTTCAACTGATCGACGGCGGTTACGTTTGTGGAAGATATGCCACTCTCGATCTCAGCCACCCGAAGTTCAAACTCAATCGTCCGCCGGATCCCAATGGCCCCTTGCCATATACGTATGGGATCAACGGATCGAACGGCACGCCACTTTACCGCGAAGTCCCTTCGCGCGAACAGCGAAGAGAGCATGAGCCTTGGCTTACCAAACCCAAGAAAAAGAAGGCCAACGACGATACGGAGGACGATGCCGGCCTCGGCGAAGAGCAGGCAGCCAACGAGAAACTACCTTGGTATCTTCGGGACCATGACGCGAGTGCGCCGCCACAGGTCACTCTCGAAGAACTTGAAGAGGATGACGACAGCATCGTCGCCAAGCGAATGGTCAAAGGTTTCTACCTTTCGATCGACGAGCGTTTTACCGCGAATGGCTCAACGTGGTGGACAACGGTCGATGGAATGGTTGCGCCTGCAGATCGCGTATGGCTGGCCAAACCGCCGAGCGACTATCGAGGCGTATGGATCGGCCGCGATCGTGACGGCAACCATATCGACAAGTTGCCCGTTGGATTTGTGATCTCGCGCAATGCGCACAAATGGAAGCTATCTGACGACAAGCGCAGCGCCAGCCAATCGGGTTCAGTTCCCAGGCTCACGATCGTGGGGCTGACCGGCACCAGCACTTCGATCAAAGGAAAAACATACGAAGAAACCACAGAAGGATGGTGGCTTGCCCTCGGCGAAGGCACCAAGACCGAACCGGGACCTTTGCCCGAAAAACTCGGATCCAACGAAAAGTGGATCGACGTCAATCTTGAGCGCCAAACCCTCGTCGCATTTGTCGGTGAGAAGCCGGTATTTGCGACGGTGGTATCGTCCGGCCGTAAGGACCACGAGACACCACCGGGAACGTTTCGTATCCGCGAGAAGCACATTTCCGCCACGATGGACGGCAATGCCGATACGGCGGCTGACGGGCCCTATTCCATTCAAGATGTGCCCTACATTCAGTACTTCAATGGTGGCTATGCGTTGCACGGTGCCTTTTGGCACCAGGAGTTTGGACGCGTCAAAAGTCACGGCTGCGTGAATCTTGCGCCTTGGGATGCGAGGGACCTGTTTCACTGGAGCGATCCGCAGTTGCCCGAAGGATGGCACGGCGCCTGGTCCTCTTCGGACAGGCAAGGGACCCGAGTCATTGTCCACTGACTGGGATCTCTGCAGAGAGCGCCGTACACTGCAAGTGTGTCATCGGGTTTACGAATTTTGATCATCGATAATTACGATTCGTTTACGTACAATCTCGTTCAATACTTGGGCGAGCTCGGTGCCGACTGCGACGTGGTGCTGAACGATGCGCTCGCCGCGGGCGACGTGAACTCGCTCTCGCCCAACGGAATCTTGCTTTCCCCTGGTCCGTGCACGCCGAATGAGGCGGGAATCACGCTCGATGTGATTCAAGAAGAACAGGGCAAGCGTCCCATCTTCGGCGTGTGCCTCGGGCACCAGTCCATAGGACAAGCGTTTGGTGGACGGGTTGTTCGTGCCGAGCGACTCATGCATGGGCGCACATCGCCGATTCTCAATGCGGGAGACGGCATATTTGCGGGTCTTCCCTCTCCATTCGAGGCGACGCGTTATCATTCGCTTATCGTGGAACGCGCAACGTTGCCATCGTGCTTCGAAGTCACAGCATGGACGGCGGAGAACGAAATCATGGGCCTCCGCCATCGGACACTCCCGATCGATGGCGTTCAATTTCATCCGGAAAGTATCTTGACCAGCTACGGGAAGGACCTCTTGCGAAACTGGCTCAAGCTAGTCGATGCGTTCCGACAGAAAGGACAGGCATGTCTCCGCTCGTAGCCGATCTCATCAGTGCCCTCGAACGTGGTGAGCCCGCGACGGACCTTGTTCGCGAGGGGGTAACGGACATTCTGTCTGGCACGATGACACCCGAAACGTCGGCTGCGTTTCTCACGGCCCTCAACATGGAAGGTGGCGATCGCACCGAGCACCTTGTGGCCGCCGCCTGTGTGTTACGCGAGCGCATGACGGTCGTTGCTCACGGTCTGCCCATGGCATTCGATACGTGTGGTACAGGCGGTGACGGGCAAGGAACCGTTAACATCTCCACGGTGGCGGCCATCGTTGTCGCGTCATGCGGAATTGCCGTGGCGAAACATGGCAATCGCTCGGTCTCGAGCCGTTCCGGTAGCGCTGACGTTCTTGAAGCACTCGGCCTTCGAATCGAGGCTCCCGTAGAGCGGCATGTTCAGCTCCTCAAGACGATCGGCATCACGTTTCTTTATGCCCCGGCGTTTCATCCAGCACTTCGTCACGCGGCATCCGTACGCAAGAAACTTGGCTTTCGCACGATCTTCAACGCGCTGGGGCCTCTTTTGAATCCGGCCAAGACAACGCACCAGCTCCTCGGCGTCTATAGCGACGGGTTGGTTGAATCCGCAGCCGACGCGCTCCTGCAACTTGGGGTCACACGCGCATGGGTAGTGCGTGGCGAAGATGGTCTTGACGAAGTGAGCCCGTGCGCGCGATCGAAAATCGTCGAAGTGGTCAACGGCAAGAAGCGCTCATTCACTGTCACGCCCTCGGACTTCGGGCTCAAATTCACTTCATTGCATTCCATTGCCGGAGGCGATGCTGCGTTCAACGCACACGTCCTTCGAACAGTTCTTTCCGGGGTCGAACATTCAGCACGAAATGCCACGCTCCTTAACGCCGCCGCTGCAATCGCCGTCGCGACAGGCGATTCGTACCCCGAGTGCGTCGTGCGTGCGCGGCAAGCGATCGATTCTGGAGCCGCAAGGAGCCTCCTTGCTCGGTGGACGGCCGAGACGCTTCGATGAGCCTGCTCGCTGAGATCATAGATCGCAAAGAGCGCGAAGTTGCATCATGGGGTCCGGAGCCGAACAATCCATTTTCACCGAGACCCGTTGTCCCATGGCTCACTCGAGCATCAGGGGGCGCCCTACACTTGCTGACTGAGATCAAATACAAGAGCCCGAGTGCGGGGGAACTATCTCGCGCGCTCACGGTATCGGATCGAGCGCACGCGTATGCAGCATGTGGAGCGCGCATGATCAGTGTGCTCTGTGATGAACACTATTTTGCAGGCGCGTACGAGCATCTGACCGATACGCGTTGCCGCATAGGCGCCACATTTCCCAACGTGCGGATCCTGGCCAAGGAATTCGTAATCTCCGAGCGTCAAATTGAACGAGCCGCAAGAATGGGCGCAGATTCGATCTTGCTGATTGCACGCATCACGCAAGGCGTCCGATTGCACGAGCTTCTGAGCCATGCGCGTGCCCACCACATGGAGCCACTCGTTGAGGTGGCGACCCAAGAAGAACTCGCGGACGCGCTTACGCAGGGTGCACGCATCGTGGGTGTGAACGCACGGGACCTAGAGACGCTTGCTATAGACGTAGACCGCGCCGCGCGAGTTCTCACACGCATTCCGCGCGACGTAGTTGGGGTTCACCTGTCAGGTCTGAAAACCGCAGAAGACGTGCGAAAAGTCGCAGTCTCACGAGCAGACGCGGCGCTGATCGGCGAAGCGTTAATGCGCCTCGACGATCCGCGCCCTCTTCTATTGAAGTTGTGTGACGCTGCCTGCGCAAACGACGCTTGAGCGATCACTCCGCCAAGCACCACACTTCCTTCTTGTCGTTCGTGACGCACGGGTGACCTTCCGGTCCGACGGCGATGCTGACCCCCCCGGTTTTCGGTACGACGGCCCAGCCTTTCTGCTCACCTTGCCAGAAGTGAAGACCGAAGCCGCCGAAGCTTGGGTCCGTTCCGATGACCCACACAACGCCGTTGTGACCGACGGCAATGTCCTTCGCAGATCCGGGCATCACCTTCCAACCGGCAGCCGTGCGCGAAAAAATCTTGCCCGCATCGTTCACAACCCAAGGCATTCCAAAGGGACCGACGGCAATGCGAACGGCACCGCCATCGACCTTCATCCAACCCTCCTTGTCCGAAAGCCGCTTGTAGATCGCGAATCCGCCCCTTGTCGGTTCGTTGCTTATGATCCACACGCTGCCGTCGCCACCGACTGAAATGTCTTTCGCTTGCTTTCCAAAAACGGCGCTCCAGCCCGCAGAATAGCGAAACACTGTGCCCACGTCGTTGACGCCCCACGGCTCGCCACCGGGGCCAACGGAGATCTGCGTAAGGCCACCCGGTGCGTTCTCCCAGGTTTTTCCATGGTCAAAGGAGCGCCGGAGGGAAAAGCCACCGGCGGTTTTCGTGGAGCTCACGACCCAGACGGAACGATTGCCGCCCATGCCGACGTCGGTGCCCGTTTCCTTTGTGTTCTTCCACGCGAGGGTAGGCACCGGTCCCTCTTCAGTGGCGAGGGGCCCCTTCGGGCCTTCTCCCCTGTGCGGAACATCCTTCTTTGCGCCGCCCTCCGCGAGGTCTTCGCGCTCCTTCAAGCCCGCGGACTTCATTTCAGCGTCATAGATCGCGCGGCACCTTCGTAAGGTACGATTCGAATGATGCACTCGCATCATCGGGCTTCGCTGGCACTCTTGGCGCTCTTGATAGATGCGTTCCCTCTTCTGAACGGCGGTTTCGTTCGCGGGCGCTGCGACAGATACACCGAGGTATTTTAGCGTCGCGTTGTGACGCATCTCGCAGACCTCATCGCCTCGAAGCATCCCAACCGTGGTTCCCTTTCGGCGTGCTTTGCAATCGTTGCGTTCGCTCGACGAGGTGGCCGAGAGCCCCTTGAACTTCAGACCAAACGCAACCTGGATCATCGGAAGCGTGCGCACCATCGATATCGAGTTGTGCATCGACAGGAAGGTCAAAAGTGTGGCGTTCTTGGTTGTCCCCAACTTTTCGGAATCCGGGTGTATCTCGGGCGCAGGCGGTGGTGGGAGGGACTTTGCAATATGGATGTCATAGAGATCGTCGAGATCCTTGCTGAGACGTTTCGTGTGCGCCCCAAACTCGGTGGTGCAGCGGTTAACGGCTTCCTTGCCATGGTCTGAACTGAGGAACCAATTCTTCACGCGCTCGCATGTGGCTCCGCTCGCAGACACCGTCGACACAAGGAGTTTTTCCTTCAGCTCACCCCATTTCGGATCAAGTTCCTTCTTGCGTTTATCGAGCGGAACGGGGTCCATCGTATTGCCGATCTTGCTCCAGAATGCGTCGGCACTTTCGTGGGCGTTGTTGAGGAGGTTGTCGCCTCCATTTCGGCCAATCTCGGCGGCTTCGCCGTAGCACTGGTCAGGACGATTCACCGGAACCTCAATTGGGATGTCGGTAAACGGAATGTGACCAATCACTTTCATGGTCCAACCGTGGCCCGCGTGATTCCACACACCCTTCACGTGGTCCGCAAACCCACCCAGCCACGTGCCTATGCCGCCTATAGCGTCCTTGAAACCCTCGGCGATAGACTCGCCGAGGGCCTTCAGATACCCCCACGCTGAAAGGTCTTTGCACCATCGGTCCGGTCGACAGAACTTGGGATAGTCCCCCATGGCAAATTTGGTGTCGGAATCAGGGACTAACTGTGACTCGACGCCCGCTTCGAGGAGACACGCAGTGCGCTCATCTT
>JAHFDX010000166.1:3296-7693 GCA_023248785.1 Myxococcales bacterium | reverse complement strand
ATGTAAACGACGTTCGGATGCCGCAGTGACAAGAGCCGTTGCACTTCCTTCGACCATTCGGCCTGAACCTCGGCGTACGGACGATTCGCGGGCCGAATCATCTTGAGCGCGTACACCTGGTCGAATGGCCCAAGACACTCGAACACCGCTCCGAACTGCCCGTGTCCGAGTACCTTGGTGACCAAATAGTCGCCGCGCGGAGAGGATAGAATCGATTTCTGATCTGGAAAGCGCAGCTCGTGAGCACCCGAGGGTGGATGCGAAGGGCTAACAGCGGAATGGGCAGAGCTCCATGTGTGGTGCACTTCTTTTGGGTGTGGGGCTGCTGGTGGGAGCGCGCTCGGTCGGCTCGACGGAGGCGGTGGCACGTCCACCGCGGGCATTTTTTGCGTCAAGGTCGGCTTAACGGTGCCGATGCGTGGAGTCGGGGTACGCGACACGCTCACATACGTAGTGTCGCCCAGCGCGCCAGAAGGGACAAACCGAATCTGTGGATGAGGCCGCTGATGATTTAGTCGTAGGACGGCTTGTGCGCTTCCAAGAAAGCGGCAATTGGTTCGAACACGCGTTCTTCGGCGCCGTGAGCAAGGAACAAGTCGGCGTGGGCCATAGGCATCACCTCATCGCCCACTTCATGCAGTGTTTTCCTTGAAGATCCCATGAGATCGTACACCGCTCGCGCCGTGCGCAACGGCACGATGCCATCTTGTTTTCCGACGACGCAAAAGAGCGGATGAGCCATGTTCCCCATAGCTTGCGAAACGTTCACGCCACGCAGAATCAAGTCGCGACTTTGGATCCACCGCGCAATGTCCGCATTCACGCGAGGATGGGGATCTTCAACCGTTTGGACCAGCAAATCGGCGCGCGAGATGTCACTGCTCTTGGGAGTGAGGTACGCTGAGAGAATACTTGGTTCTATGCGCGCAAGAGCGGGAAGGGCGAAGCGTGCAAGCTGCCTCGAATTGCTCACGCGCACGCGTTCAACAAGCCAAGGTGACGAAAACGCAACGCGCACAAGCGGATGGAGATCCACCCATCGCACCAGTCCACCCACTGTGACAAGCGAGTGCACGGGCGCATTCCGTTCAACCGCAAGATGACCGAGCGCCAACGCAGCCCCGAGACTGCAACCAAGCATGTCGATCGTTTTGGTTTGCGCCTCTGTGCGACGAAGAACATGCGCGATGGCGCACCCTAGGTCGTGAACGGCCAAGTCTTCGAGACCAAACTCGGCACTCCCATGATCGCGAATGGCGCGTCCTTGACCGCGAAGATCAACGCTCCATACTTCGTAACCTCTCGACGCGAGGTATCCCTCAAGCGAGTTTCCGCGAGGATGGAAGCCGAAAATGAACGAATTCATCCCGTATCCCGGAACGATCAGCAGGGGTCTTTTCGGCGAACCGCCATGCGTCGGCGAGACTCGCTTCAATGCAAGCCGATGCCCAACGCCGTTGTCCGCAAATTCAACGCGGCCCCATGTAATTCGTGCCACACCGAAAGGATAGCGCGGACTACTCCAGCACGGCGAACTTCAGGTAACGACCCTCTTTCCATATCGGAAGGGTCGGGTGGTCGGCCGGCAAGCCGCGGAAGTCGACGAGATGCAAATCACTTCGCTGAAGGCTCGCATCGTCGAGCGTCGTCAGAAAAAGGTCGGCCGGAACATGACTCGAACACGAAGACGCACAAAACACGCCGCCTTTTGCAAGTACGCGAGCGCATGCCGCGTGAAGCGTTCGATAGGCAGATAGCGCACGCGCGACGGATTTCTCGTTTGGCGCAAAGCTCGGTGGATCGCAAACGATAAGATCCCACTTCTGAGAACGCCTATGCGCATTCTCGAGGAACTGAAACGCATCGGCTGTCACAAACGCGTGCGGTTTTGGCTCGATCCCCGCTGCGACAAAGCTTGCTTGCGCGGCGGCGTGCGCTTTCGCCGCGGAGTCGACACTCGTCACGTGGGATGCGCCTCCGAGCGCCGCATGCAGCGAAAAACCGCCCGTGTACGAAAAGAGGTTGAGCACCCGGCACCCGCGCGAAAGCTCGCCCACCCGCTTTCGGTTCTCGCGTTGATCGAGAAACGCGCCTGTTTTTTGGCCCTCATGGAGGTCGACGACCATGGGCACGCCGTGCTCGAGAACGATGACGCGCGGAGGAGGGAGACCTCCCAGCCATGATTCGAACTCGATCGCGGCCCCGCGTCCTCCCGTACGAAGGGTAATCGTCTCGATGCCAATGTGAGGCAGCTCCGTGGTGAGTGCCTGGCGAATCACATCGCGATGTTCCGTGATGGCTTCGCCGTCGAGTTTCACGATGGCGTGCATATCGTAACGATCGACGGTGACAGCTGGGAGACGATCCCCTTCGCCCGCGACGCATCGATACGCCGTGGTTTTTTCATTATCGAAATGCTTAGTTCTGGCGCGAATAGCCTTTCGCACGCGGTCGCCCACCAGACCCGCGTCCCATCGCTCCGGGGCGACTGTCCATACTCGCACGGCAATTGCTGAGCTTGGGTCCGCGATTCCCGATCCAATGGCCACGCCAGCCTCATCGCGAAGTTCAACTACAGCACCCATTAACAGTGTGTCTGAACGAACGAGGCTCTCTCTCCAGACCCAGGGATGCCCTCCACGCACTGGTTCCACCGCGTTCGTGCGAAGCGTGACGCGCGCGGCATGAGTGTTGCGTTTATCCACTTCAGAGCTCGTATTGGTGACCGTAGAGAGGAAACTGCTTCCGGAGTGTTGCGCCAGCATGGGCCATCCATGTCGGCAGGATCATGGAATGAGAAATGACCATTGAGGATTTTACAGGGAAGTCTCAAAGTCGTGATTTTTGCACGAAGGTTGCAGCATTGCCTCATTAAGTGCGATTCACTGAGGTACTCCGTCTGATCGACGGAAGTACTTTCGAACACTTATCGTTCGAGGGCGTGAGCATGTCGAAGCGATCGAAATCGAAGAAAGCCAAACGCAACTCACAAGCTCCGGCTCGTTCCGATGCAGCGGGTGCAGTGGCGGCGGGCTCCGCTGCTAGCGCATCCAACAATGGCACAGTGACGCAGCCAATGGCTGTGGTGAGGATGCCCGTCGCTGAATCGCCGATACGCGCTGCTACGCAGGCGGCTTTCACGCAGGCAGAGGCGGCGCATGTACATGTGGAGGTGATTGCGCCCGTTCGCATCGCAGCAATCGCGGCGGGTGGGTCCGTTGTAGCGGCGTCCCCAGAAGCTTTCGACGACCTGTTTTTCGTCCGCGCTGCAGATGACACTCCAAGTCTCGCGCCGTTAGGCGTCGACGTTGATGAGCAAGACGAAGATCCAAGGTGGGTCCGTCGAAGGCTTTCGTTCACCCCGGAAGGGCGCGCTCGTCGTGCGCATTTGGCGCGCTACGTTGGAGCTGCTGTTGCCCTTTGTGGCGCGCTCGCGTTGGCGGGCTATGTTCGCTCGTCAAAGACAGATCGCGCAAGCGGCGCGCAGTTTTTAGGCGAGCCCGTTGCAAATGCGGCCGCTGTCAAATCAGACAAATCGGACGTGAAATCCGAAATCATGAAGTCTGACATCAAGGCCGAGGCTCCGAAGACGGAGGCGCCTGCAGCGCAACCAGTGCCAATTGCTATCGTGCCCGCCAAACCTGAAGAAGTCGCAAAGCGGCCACCACAACCGGAGGTCGTACCAGCCGCTGTAAAGGAGCAACCGAAAGCAAGCGAGAGCGTCGCGACGGAAGTCGTTGCTGAACCGCCAAAGGCTGAGCTCGATCCGAAGGCTGCCAAGACTGAGAAAATTGCCGCACAGCGCGCACTGGAGCGAGGCAAGATGGCGGACGCAATCGAAGCGGGCGAACGTTCGGTTGCACTTGATCCAACGGACGCGGAAGCATGGCTCATCCTTGGCGCGGCGTATCAAGAGAAGGGCAAAGGCGCCGAAGCACGCCGTTGTTTCACCGCGTGTGTCAAAGAAGCCAAGCGTGGCCCCAAGGGCGAGTGCGCAGCCATGGGCGGCCGTTAAGTTTTTGTCGAGGGAGAGCGATACGCGACTGCGCGAGACATTGACGCATTGAGCATGGAGAGCTAACCCTCCGGCGCCATCCACACCTCAGCGCCGGAGGTCTCGTGTACAAGAAAGTCTGCATTTTTGCTGGCAGAGCCAACCCCGAGCTCGCCCAGGCCATTTCTGTTCACCTGGAGACGCCCCTGGCGAAATGCAAGACGACACGATTCAGCGACGGCGAGTCGTTCGTGGAGATTAACGAGAACGTTCGCGGCGTGGACGCGTATGTCATTCAGTCGACAGGCAATCCGGCAAACGACAACGTGATGGAGCTCCTAATCATGTGCGACGCGTTGCGGCGCGCGTCAGTCGGATCCATCACAGCCGTGATCCCGTACTA
>JAHFDX010000166.1:0-3275 GCA_023248785.1 Myxococcales bacterium | reverse complement strand
CCGTCAAGATCGCAAGGTTGCGCCGCGCACACCGATTACCTCGAAGCTAGTGGCCGACCTATTGCAAGTGGCGGGCGTTAATCGCGTTGTGTCCGTGGATCTCCACGCAGGGCAGATTCAAGGATTCTTCAACATCCCGGTCGATCACCTCTATGCAATGCCCGTTTTTCTTGACGACTACCTTCGAAAGAACTTCGACGCATCGGCTGTATTTGTTTCTCCCGACGCGGGCGGAGTGGAGCGCGCGCGTGCCTATTCGAAGCGCCTCAACGCGAGCCTCGCGATCGTCGACAAGCGCCGTGAGCGTGCCAACGTAAGCGAAGTGATGCACCTCATCGGTGATGTTCGTGGCCGTGATTGTATCATCATCGACGACATGATCGACACTGCGGGCACACTGTGCGGCGCGGCCAAGGCCCTCGCAGAGCATGGAGCTCGCCGGATCACAGCGGTGGCGACGCACGGGATCTTGTCGGGCCCCGCGGTGCAACGCATCGTCGAATCTCCCATCGACGAAGTCATCGTGAGCGACACCACCCCGTTGCCCGACCTAGCAAAGGCTTGTCCGAAGATTCGCCAGCTAACGATTGCACGGCTGCTCGCCGAGGCGATCAAGCGCATTCACAGCTCGGATTCGGTTTCGTCACTGTTTGCGTGACACTCACGAACAAAAGGCGAAAGGCCACAAGCGTTGTGTCGCCCGCAGCCCCGCCGTGTTCATTTGTTGGGTTTGACCGTTCGTTCCGTACCCGAACTGCAACTATCCAGGATTCGCACCATGTTGGGTGGCAACCTCTTTGCGTCGGGTCTGGTTCACAGGAACGGATCGGTGAGGGAGAGTCTTGAGCGCGGAATGCGTTTTTTTTACGGTTCAGTTGGATCGACGGATCTGTATCCGCAGCATCGCAATCGCCGTGCGAAGTTGTGGATCCGCCGAAAGTCTCGGCTCGGACTCGGTGATGGCGAGCGCCTGAATAACTTGCTTCTCATCCATCGCAACCTCGACGTCAGGCATCATTCCAACGCCATCGAAACTCCGTCCGCTCGGGGAGGCAAAGAGGCCGGTCGTAAATTTCGCCGTGTAGCCATTTCCCAAGTCCTTCATCACTTGAAGGCTCCACTTTCCAAGTGTGCGACCTCCGACAACCGGCGCGTGCCGTCCTTCCTGCAAGGCAGCCGTAAGAAGTTCAGCACCCGAGGAAGTCTCCCGGCCCACAAGCACCGCCATCGGCAGCTGTCCAAGAAGCGGCGCCTCTGTTTTCGACACGCGCGTCTCGTCTTTTTGATCGCGTTTCTTCACCGTAACGATCGGCGTTCCCGCCGCAAGCATGAGTTGCGCCGTTGCGACGGCCTCGTCGAAGAGCCCCCCTTGGTTGTCTCGTAAGTCGACCACGAGCGCGTGGACCTTCTTGGCGGCAAAGTCCTCAAGGCTTGCGCGAAGCATCGGTACGGTTTTTCCGGAGAAACTTCGGATACGTAGGTACCCAACCTCGTCCGCAAGTAGCAGCGACATCACCGAATCGTACGACACGGTTTCGCGCTTGATTGAAAAGGGAATCAATCGGTCGCTACGCAAGACCGACAAGGTTACGCTGTCTCCGCTTTTGCCTCGCAAGTCGGAAACCACATCGCGCAGCTTCATCCCTCTGTAAACCTTGCCATTGATGCTCACGATCTTGTCGCCAACAGCGAGACCTGCTTTGGCCGAGGGTGTACCCGCAATCACGCCTATCACGTCGGAGTACCCAGTGCCTTCCTCGAAACGGATTTGCGTCCCGATGCCCACGAATTCGCCCTTCAGATCCGTACGAAGCAATGCGACCTCCGACGGGGACAATAGCTTGTTCCATTTTTTCATTTTGGGATCGATGCGCTCGAGCATGCCTTGCGTTGCCGCGCGATAGAGGTCCTCTTCCGTAATGCCCGACGCGTAATACTCCTTGAGCAGCGACTCACGGAGCGTCGCGAATGCCTTCGCTCCATCGGTGAACTGTTCGCGCGGTATATCGTCTTCCGAGTCTGTCTTGGTTTCCGACGGTGCGAGTGCAACGCCTGCGGCAGGTGAGGGGATGATGTTGGCCTTCGAGCTCGTGACGTTTGAGTGATCCTCCTGCGGCTGGGAGCACGAAACCGCAAACGTAAGAACGGAGGTCAATAAAAATGATCTCATGACGTTACCTTTCAAAGTAGGTCGAGTTTCTCGGGATGAGCGCGCGCTGTGTCGATCTGTACTCCGCCGGCCTTCAACTGAGTTCGCACAGATCCTTTTGCCAAGAGCGGCGCTGCCAGCGCGAAGATCAGAGCCATCGCGGCGGCAGCGATGCCCTGGTACACCGGGATCGGTCGCTGCAGCCATCGCTGCACGCGCGATCGTGTCGTCGATCGAAATGCTTCGCGTACGCTCAAGGAAAGTCGCGCACGCAGTTCCGCACTCGGCTTTATGCGCTCTGCGTCAATGTGGCGCTTCACTGCGAAGTACGCGCGCAAGCATTCGTTGCATTCGAGGAGGTGCGTATCGATTCGCGCGCGTTCCTCGTCGCCGACCGTACCGAGGTGATAAAGCGCAAGCTCGCTCTGAATTAGCGAACAGTCCATGACTTCATTTCCTCTCGAAGTAGAGTGACCATCTGATTCATCCGCGACTTCAACGTACCCAAGGGGATCTCGAGCACCTGCGCTATCTCCTCGTAACTGAGACCTGAAGAGCGAAGGTGAAAGAGCTCCCCCAACGAGGGAGGCAGTCGAGCGACTGCGCCGTCGAGTGCGCGGCGCATTTCGTTCTGAACGAGTTCGTTGTCCGCGCGTTGCGGAGCGGCGGGTTTGGGAATTTGGGGGCGCGCCCGCTCGCTTCGCTGCCCACTTCGGCGTCGATTGATTACCGTGTTGCGTGCGACTCTATAGAGCCACGCTCGAAAGGCCCCTTCGCCCTGGAACGTCGCAGTTCGCTCACGCAAGGTCTGCAAGAACGTGTCGTGAAATACATCTTCCGCATCTTGTCGATTGCGTAACTGCGACATGAGAAACCCAAAGAGACGCGTTTCGTAGCGGGAATAGAGCGCATCGAAGGCGCTCATGTCGCCCTCGCGCACCCGCTCGTGAAGCACCTCGTCGGAGTCCAAACTCATGGATGCGAACTTAAACACCGATGGGGGAAAAAGGTTCGAACTTTGGCATCCCCTCGACGTCGGGCGTGCCCTCTGCTACTCCCGCCGCTGTCTGAGACAGATTCCCCTAGGCCTGCCGATCGCAGGCGGACAGGTCATTTCAGGAGATCC
>JAHFDX010000165.1 GCA_023248785.1 Myxococcales bacterium | reverse complement strand
GGGATCTCCCTCTGACAACTTCCTCGAAAGAGATCGGTACCCGATCAGAATCTCTGCGAGCCCGCGCACCGCGATCGGATCCGCCTTGTACATGATGTTTTCAATCCAACTTCCCCCGGCCCCACTCAAGATCGCGGCACGAAATCTGGGTTCGAATCCAAGGGCGATTGGCACGATCGTGGCGCCCATCGAATGGCCAAAGAGCGCGAGCTTTGTCGCGTCGAACTTCGCCGTGGCTGTTGCGCTTTGGAAATCCGGGCAGTCTGTCGCGTCAACCGCAAGCGTGTCTATCATGTGCGCTGCGAGCTGAAGTTCGAGGGCGCTCTGCCTTAAGTTATCGCGAATGGCTCCCGGATTTTGGATGTTGAAGATCAAAAACTGCTCGTCGTCGTGATTCGGATTGCGCAGACCTCCGAGTGGCCCGTCGATGCTGATCGCCGCAAAACCCGCGCGGGCAAAGTCGAGTGCGGGACCCGTCCCTTCCGTGATCGCAGGTCCACCTGACACCGCGTGCGTTCCGCGATCGACAAGGGGGCGGTCACCTCCGGCGCCTGTGCGAGAGAAAATGACGGTGGGAAATCCGGCAACCGGCATCGGTGAGCGCGGAATTGTAACAATAATTGTTGCTTTTTCATTCCGCTGGAAAATGGGCTTGCCGGCGCCGTCAAAACGCCACTGCCCCCCCTCGTTGGTGTAGGGCGGAGCGCCGTCCTGATACACGGGCATCTGCACCGTGGATGCGTAGACACAGAAGTTTGCGAAGGTACCGGTGCGCTTCAGCTTTTCATCGAGCACCGGTCGGTCGATGGCATCGGCCTTAACAAGGTCCATCGCCTCGAATGGGGAATCCGTCCGAAACACTGCGAGCGCCGCAAGATCCTGCGAATCGATTCCGGCGTCCGAGAGCCCGCGAAGTGCCTCGTGGTAAGAAACCGTCGCGGCATCCGACATGCCGGCGGGTCGCTCGCCCTTTCCAAGAGCGCTCACCGTCTGGCTCGGCGAAAGAGTACGCCCCGCGGCATCGAGCAGCGAACGCCTCACAACAGCGGCGTAGAGCATGCCGGGTTCGAGGGGGAATCCTTGATACGGCAGTAGCGCGAGCATGTTGGGTGCCCCGAAGGGCCCCCCCTCTTCCATGAACTGCACCGAGAGAGGCGTTCGTCCCAGGTATGTTGAAGACCGCTTGTCGACATTAATGATGGCCACTGAAGCGTTCGGACTTCGGATCGCGAGAACATCCGGCAACGCGTGTGCGTCGATTGCAGATGAAAACGAAAAATACGCGGCCGCCGTTTGCGAGAACCCGCGCGCGTCACGCATGAGGAGCAAGTGCGCCTGGTTCGTGACATTGACCGTTTCGACACCAGGCCACTTGGAAAGATCGATATGCCCATCCGCCAGGCGAAGGTCCTCGCTTGGAAACGGGGCAACAAAGAGACTGCCCGCTCGCGTGTAATCCTCGAGCACGCGCGTTGGCTCGGGCGACGGCGCCAAAGCTTCGGAGCAGGCGGCAAGGCACAGAGCGAAAATTCGAAAGGTCCGCCATCGCATCGTGCGCTACGATAACCGTCGTATTCGTGTGTACGGAAGCATGCGCGTAACGAATGCGGCGGGGGCACTTATCCGGAGTATCACCCACACAAAAAGGCGGGTTTGTGGCCCATCTTCATGTTGCGAGTCACGATGGAGATCGCATGTGGCGTCCTGACTCATCAGTCAAGGCGTACGTGATCTTCACAAGGGGCCGGAGGTACGCATGGGATTGCAGTTGACGTGGACGGCGTCTGCTCGGTGGTCATCTTGGTTGTTGCTCGCTGCACTTGTGGGGTGTTCAAAGGATGACAGTCAGGCCGCGGGCGACGGCGGCGCTTCGGACGCGATCGCACGCGCTGACGTCGCAGCCACAGTGACCCTTCCCGACGCAGGCAAAGAAGAGCCGTTCACGTGGGCCGAGGCCAAAATCAAGGGCAAGATCGAGCTGCCCGCTGGGATCAGCACAAGCGTTACATCGCTCACCGTTAATGGAATCTTGGGGACAACGAGCCCATCCGCTGACGGCTCGTTCGAAGTATCGGGTGGCTCAAAGGGGCGACAGGGTGCCTTTGTAAGCGACTCGTCGGGCAAAGTTGTCCTCTTCGGATGGATTCGGCCGGGCCAAACCGACACGATCTCGACGAAGACGACAGCCGCCTATTTGTTGTGGCTCTACGCGTGGTCGTGGCGGTACCCGACGGCGAATTGGGATGGGTTGGTGGATCTGATTAGCCGTCAACGCCAAGTCGACACGCTCGCTGCGTTCCTCGACGAGAAGCTCAAAACGAACCTGACGTTCCTTGAACTCTCGAACGATGCAGACCGGAGCGCGCTTGGCACCAAAGTTGGACAGCTGCTCGTCGAGATTGATCCAACGTGGTCGAAGCTTCCGACGAACATGGTGCTCATCAACCCCGCCGAGACCAAGAGCGGCGTGACGGTACTCATTGGCGACAAGGACGGCACCGCCTCCTCGGATATCAATCAGATCACGTTGATGAACGAATGGCGCCGTCGAAGTTGGGTCTTCATCGGCCGCAATATCGATGGCCAGATTACTGCGGAACAGAATTTCGAGCTGCCACCGACGAACGGCCTCAACGGCGTTCTCGGATCGGTCGGCGACGTCATCAACGGCAACGGAGCGTACACGCCCATTTACTACGGCCCGATTGGGCTGGGTACCGTGCGCGATGAGAACGACGTACGCAAGTACCAACTTCGCATGGTCGGTGCCGGTTCGGGTGAAGGCTCCGGACTTACCGCAGACCAGGCCGACAAGAAACGGTTCGTCAGCATCAAAGCATTCCTGCTCGATCTCTTCATCCCCGCGTTCTTCTCGCTCGGAAACTTCGAGTGGTTAGGCAAGATGACGGGCTCGTCCGGGATGGGTGAGTTTATCAAGGAACTCGTCGCCCAGACCTACAACGGCAATCTGATCAACGTCGGTAACATGATTTACAGCGGCGATTTCCGGGGTGCGCTCCTCGGGATCTCCAACGTGATGATGAACAACAGCAGCTTCCGCGACTGGCTGTTCGAAGAGTTCCGAATCAAAGTAATGATTCAACTCTTTGGGAATGAAGCCGCGTGGAAGTTCACGCGCGACGCCAGCCTTAAGGCGCTCAGCGCATTGGCGGTGGTCGAGAAAATTCTTGGCGTGTACGACTACATGGCGGTGTGGCGGGACATAGCACGCGCCAATCCTGTGGAGGATTGGGACATCACAGTTCGCATGCCCAAGGTCATCTTTACGCCCGCGCAAGCGACCGTCGCGTGCGGCGAAAAGACTGGGTTTCGCGTTACGATCAAAAACGCAGGACAAGAGCTTTCGAAGGACATCACCTACAAATACGAGAGCAACCCCAAGCTCGGGCATTTTACGAGCGGCGTAAACTCGACCTACAAAGACAACTTCGAGAGTACAGACTCGACCGTGTACTACACAGCTGATCCCGGCACGAACACAGGCGGAATGGATCAAATTAAGGTCACCGCCACTCAGAAGATCGCACAGGACAAAGGGCCCACCCTCAAGATCGAGCTTGGCCAAGCGATCGCGACCGCGAAGGTCGAAGCCACCTGCAACGCGACGGGCGGAGGGTACATCGGATCGTCGGCGTACACGTCAGGATGCACGGGCGCGTTCTCGACACCATCGGTCGTTTACCCTGGTGACGAAGTCGCTGTCACAGCACAGGCTGGCTACGGCGGAGTCTGCGGTTCGGGATTCGTTTACATGAGCCACGCAGTTTCGGCGAAAATCGACGGAGGGGAGTGGCAAACTGGATCGAGTGGCACCGGAGGTGTTTACGATTTCTGTTACACCGGCGATCCGCAACCCATGATCCCTGGAGGGGTCGGAATGGCGCTCCCCGATGGAAATTCGCACACGATCACGTTCAAGATCGATCCCAACATCAAGTGCCCCTCGTGTGTGCGCGAAGTTCTCGAAGGAACTCCATGTTCATCCAATCCTGGCAATCGACGCAACATCAACGGGCCCGCCGTGGTCATGGGAGGCAACGGCGGTACGCACGGGTGGTCGACGGTTCGCTTCTTTAAGATCGAGGTGAGGAAATGAAACGTGCGCTGCTACTTATTGCCAGCGCGTTTTGGATCGGATGCAGCGACGACTCGGTAAACAAAAACGGTGCGGACGCGACGGCCGATGGCGGAACCGCGGACGTGAGGCCCGACGGGCTTGTTCTCTCCATCACCGCGCAGGGTGATGGGGCCGCTCGCTATCCGTACGAGCCCTCGACGAACGAGCACCACATTCGCGTTGCGTACGAAATCCGTGTGCAGGACTACACCGATCACGACTACCAAGATTTGCAAGTCCAGCTACCCAAGCCCGAAGCCCTGAAAAACAAGGGAAACTTCAAAGTGGAGAGTGGGCGTTACAACGGTGCTCTGAAGATTGCCGAGCGCTACATTGACTGGCTGTCGCCAGACATGGGACCGATTCGAACGCTCGTTTCGATTGAAGCCGATCCCAGTCTGTTCGGCGCCGACGACTCCTATGCACGCGGAGAGTCGCTTCGAGGAGAGGTTTCGATCGCAGGGACAGCGCGCATTGTTCTCTACGACACCGAGCTCACCTCTGCATCCGCGCCGCCAATCGTCTACTACCTGCCGAACAAGGTCGCTCCACAGCCGTTCGACTTTTATTCAGGGCAAGTCGACGGAAACTACCTCTATGTTTCCGGGCGTACGCACGACACCCCCGCCGATGCCGGCGTTGTGGACAACCGCGGAGGTGTTTTCCGAATCGATCTCTCCACCGGAAATACTGAAGCAGTTGCATTGATCGATCTTCGAAACGAAGGACAGCCCTTTTGGATTTCGGATAAGCACATCTACTGGGTGAACTTCGTTCTCAAAGACAACAATTGGGAACAGTGGCCGGTGCTTTATCGCGTCGACAAGAACTCAATCAAAGACACCCCTGAGCTCGTGCCTCTGCCCGACAAGGTCGCCCAGATTTACGGGATTCGTTCCAACAGCACGCACATTTACCTGACGATCCGCGTTCAATCGGGCGCGAAGTACGTGTACCGCTTCTCCGCGTCCGATCCAAAAACGGGCACCGCGACGAGTCCTGGCATTAGCGAGCCCATCCCCGACACCATGGCGATCACGAGCAAATCGGTTGTCGTGGAGCTCGATGGTCCATCGGCAATTTATCGGATGCCACTCGATCTCTCGACCGCAACAAAGATGGTGGACACGAACTCCTCATCGGGGCGAAGGTCGCTCGCGTGCAGTGAAACGCTGTGTTTTTGGGGCCAATGGAACGATGGCGGCATCTACCAGGTGTCGGCCGACGCGACGGTCTCCGCGGATGGCGGCGCGCCGAAGGTCAAAAAACTGTCCGGGTCCAATCAACATTTCTTGTTTGACGGCAAACATCTGTATTCGGGCATCAACGGGTTGATTCGCGTGGGGCCTGATTCAAATCCACCCGAAGAGCGCTTGTTCAAAGATGGCCTGCCTCCGATGCTAGGGACCGACAGCAACTACCTGTACTTTGGCTGGGACGGCAAAGTGTGGAAGCTCCATAAGTAGCGGGATCTGCAATCACGCAAACCCTCGCCTCTACGGTGATGCGCGTGATGCGTCGGTCTCTTTCGTTGGTGAGCTGCCCGCGTCGCGCGTGGGCGGGGGCGGATTGCACGACGCAACGAGCATCTTCCACTTTCCGTTCTGACAGACGACGCTATTGTCAGGGCACTGGGGGCCGCTGGAATTTGGATAGTTGCACGTAAAGCCATTCGCAAAGCCACACGCGGAACCACTTATCGGGATCGTACTTGGACACACGTTCGCAGGTGGATTGCAGGCATACACGGTCAGATACTTCCAACTTCCGTGTTGGCACTGCACCTCCACGTCGGCGGGGGGACAACCCTGCGGAGTCTCCGTGTACTTGCACTTCGCATCCCCTTCGCATGCCCCTGAAGGAACCGCGGCGGGGCACGCAGATTTCGGCCCCGCGTCTCCCGCATCCACTTCGTTGCAGTTGGTTGCGCTACACACGGCGGGTGCATTGATGTTGGCACCCTCCTCGACCGTGCGCCCTGCGCAACCATTCGCAAACGCGGCCGTTGAAAATGTAACTACGAAGGCGGTTTTTAGCGGCTTGTTTCTCGTTCGCATTCCGTGCTTGGCAGGTGCACGCGACATGCCGGCAACGAGGTCAACAATTTGCACGTATTATTGCGCTGTGGCAGTGCCAATGTGGCACAGCCCAGGACGCTGGGGACACGCTTCAGTCCGCATGCTCCGCAAACACGACCAGGTTGCCTGATGGCTCGCGCTCGGCGACTTCGGTCGCACCGTAAAACGTTGTCCGCCGCGGGATCACAATGGGCACACCTGCGAGTGCCTTCTCGACGGCGTCGAGGCTCTCGACATCGATGTAAAGACACGCGCTTGTGTGCCCGTCACTTTCGCTGAGTTGATGCATGTCCTTCGCGAGGCTTTTTCGCGTTTGGTACATGATATGAACCTCACCGTTGGCGAGGAGCACGAAGGCCAGCTTTCCCTCGTCTTTGACCTCGGCGATCACTTTGTATCCAAGTCGCTCGGTCCAAAATGGCACACAGGGCTCGACTTCGGGAACGAACAGAATCGGTGTCAGTTTCTTTGCTCGAACAGGCTTTGGCATGACGGACTCCTTCAAGCACGGCACCCTAGAGCACCTTCAGGGTGATGCGAGCGCCCCCCCGCCGCCATGTCATCCTGAGGCGAAGCCGAAGGACCCCCCAGATATCAGAGGGGGCCCTTCGCTCCCTCTGGTCGCTCCTAAGAACATGGAATGAAAACATTGGTGATTTGAGTTGAGCGCCATGTTCTTTCCCAACCATCCGGCCTAAGGCCGGTGCGAGCTCAGGATGACATGGCGGGGGGGGCGATCATATGAACCTGAAAGTAGTCTGGGTTCAGCGACTCCGTCTTGTACAAATGGAACCCGAAGGCGCGTTCCACGGTTGTTACGAACTGCGTTACGAACTGCGTTACGAACTGCGCTACGAATGTGTGATGTTACGAATGAACGCACCGGGCGTCGTTCCGACGAGCTCGCGAAATTCGTGATTCATATGCGCCTGATCCGAATAGCCCGCAGCAAACGCCGCGTTGACGAGTGATTCGTCCGCGCGCTGTGCCTCGACGAACTTTGTAAGCCGTGCCACGCGCGAAAACGCTTTCGGCGACAGCCCTGTCTGCTCAAGAAAAAGCCTCCGCAGATGCTGGCGCGACAGACGAAGTTGGTTTGCCACACAGCTCACCTGCAGCGAGGGATCTCTTCCGATGCTCTCTACCGCCCACGAAATCCTGCGGTCTACGGAAGACACTCCCTTTTCAACACGCGCGGACAAGTACCGCTCAAGGGTAGCGATTCGCACTTTTGAATTTTCTTCGTCGGAAAGTCGCTCGCAAAGCCATCTTGCATCCGCGCCAAGAATTGAGCCGGCACACTCAACGCGATCGGTAAGATCCGAGGCGGGGACACGAAGAAACGGCACAGCACCTCCTGGCCTAAACCGCACGCCAAGGTAGCGACTCCGCCCATCGAACTGGACAGAAATCGCTCGGGACATTGTTCCGACCACCTGGAGCTCGTTGCCTTGGAAAAGGAAGTCGATACAACCGTCTGGCAGGATGTAGTGCGCCCCCTTTTCGTTCGCA
>JAHFDX010000805.1 GCA_023248785.1 Myxococcales bacterium | reverse complement strand
ACGGCGAAAGGGCGATTCCGGTGAACGCGATCGCTTGGATGAGCGCGCCCACGCGGAGCAACGATGCGTCCTGCACATATTTAGACAAGGGCCGAATCACGCCGCCCTGTACCCCGGCCGCCACGACTCCGACCGCCGCAAGGATCAAACCTGTGCCGAAGTTGTCGATACCGAACACATCGTGGCAGAAAAAATTGAACGTCTGATCGAGGTTCGTGAAACTGAGAATCACGAGAAAGTTGACGGTGACCGCGAGCATGACGCCATCGAGAGCAAATGCGCTGCGAAGCGCGTCCGGACTGATGGGCGCCAGCGATCGTGCGCGTGAGGTATTGCGGCGCTCGGGGGGTAGTGACTCAGGAAGGCCCAGGTAAATCCACGCTAAGTTGATCACACTCAAGCCTGCGGCAACAAAACAGGGAACCGCGCCATACCGATGGCCAATAGGAATCTTAGCAAGCGCGCCGCCCATCGCAGGGCCCAAGATGAAACCGAGTCCGAATGCGGCGCCAATGAGGCCCATGCCTTTGGTTCGCTCCTCAGGCGAGGTGATGTCCGCGATGTAGGCACTGGCGACCCCGAGATTGGCGGTGGCGATGCCACCAAAGATGCGGGCGATGTAGAGCCATGCGATGGAGTGGCCAAAAACAAGGCCAAGGCCAAGCCCGAGCATGGTGAGCGACGTGGCCGCGATAGACCAAACCAAAACCGGCCTTCGCCCGATGCGATCCGAGATGCGCCCCCACACAGGGACGAACAAGAACTGCATGAGCGAATAGGAACTTCCAAGCAGTGTTGCTGCGAGCGGCGATGAGCCGAAGGCCTCTCGCGCCTCCTGCCCAAGAAACGGAAGCACAAGCCCGAAGCCGAGTAGGTCGAGGACGACCGTGAAGAAGATGGCTCCGAGCGAGGGTTTTCGTGATCGCATGCGAGGGGGAACAGACCCTCTTACCAGGGGTTGACGCAGGGTGCATGCGTGGCATGGGGGCCCACCGAACGACGGCTATTTTTCTCTCGTTCGATGTCGCTCACAGATGAGCAAATCTCAGCGCCGGATGTTCCGTTCCCCGGGCCCTTTCGCGAGGGCTCTTGCGCACTCTTGTTTTCGAGCCGCATCCGCGTTTGCCGGAAGCCTTGTGCAACTCGAATCGAAGTAGCTTTTGGGGGGCGCTATGCCCTTCGACCACTCGGTCGCGCCATACACATCTTGGCCGAGTGCGGTCGTGTGTCCGGTGGCCGGCGGGAAGGCTTCGAGGCAACTTCGGGGCGCCTTCATGTTGTATCGATCTCCATTTGACGATTCGCCGTATTCCGCAACATCCGCAGCGGTAACAAACGACAACTCATACTTCCGCGGATCTGCGTGGTCTCGAACCCGCGTTGGAAAGCGCAGAGGAAGCGTCTCGGTTCCCCATCCGCTGACACTTCCTGCAAGCTTGGCTTCCTTGTCGCGGAAGTCGAAAAAATCGAGGAGCGGGTCTGCGTTTGCGTCACGCCGCGTAAGCGCGGGAAGTGAAAATCGTGCGGCGATGAAGCGAATGATGCTCGTGTGATCGTACGTGCGGTGCGACACGTGTCCCTTGCGTACCCATGGGGAGACAACGACAAAAGGCACACGCACTCCGTATCGATTGAAGCGACCGCCGTACTTCCGATCTGTATCATCGACCGCATTCGGCCCCCCCGTAAGGCCCTGAGTATTTGACGGGGCTGTCGTCAGGATCGCACGCGGGGGGCGGAGGCACGTGATCGTAAAACCCACCATGCTCGTCGTACGTAAGAATGAACACGCTTCGTTTCCAAACTTCGGGGTACTGCATTAGCGTGCGAATGATGTCGTAAACATATCGCTGACCCATTTGCGGGACACCTGGCGGTGTGTTCATCCTCGCCGTTGACGTCTTCGCTAATGTCCGGATCGAGAAAATTGACCGGGAAAATCGATCCCTGCGAACCAATGCGGCTCACGTCAACCTTGCTTGCTCTTGCAGCCGCAATTTTTGCTTTGAGCGCCTTCTCCTCTTCAGCGAGGTACGAAGCGAATCCGTTGCCACCAAGTTTCGAGGCGTCGTA
>JAHFDX010000164.1 GCA_023248785.1 Myxococcales bacterium | reverse complement strand
GGTAACCACACGATCGTTCTCGACCCAGGCACACACAAGTTTGCGCTCAAGGCCCCCGACGGCAATACCCACGAGACCACCTCGTTCCTCGCAGCCGGAACCGCAACCACCGTCGAGATGCCTCCGGTCAACGCGGTCATTCCGCCCATCATCGTGCCGCCACCCGACGTAAAACCCTACGTACCGCCACCGTCAAAACAGCCTCGCAATTCACCGAGCATTTTCGCGCCGCCGAAGAACCTCGCGCCGCTCTTTATCGGCCTCGGGATTACAGCCGTTGGCTTTGCCGGCGCCGGTACCATGCTCCATTTTCGAAACTCGACCGAAACCGATGCGAAGGCAGTGGAAGATGAAATCGCGCGCGCCGCGGCGCTCGAAGGTCGAACCTCAACCAATGGCCTGTGCAACTCAACCGATCCGGCAACAGTCAAAAAGTACGGCGAGGCTTGCCGAGTCTTGAAGGACGATTACGACAAGGTCGACACGAATGCGCTGGTTGGAAATATCTTCTTGGGCGTAGGTATCGCAGGCGGCGTTGGCACGATTATCTACTACTTTGCAGCCAGCAAACGAACGAGTGAACCGAAGACCGAGTCGACGAAAGCGCGCCGCATGCCCGTATTGCGCCCCATGCTCGGCGACCGCAAAGGTGTTGAGCTCTCGATCTCGTTTTAGGGAGCACGTGCCGCTAGAATCTTGCGAAACGTTGTCCGTGGAACATTCGCGGCCCGCGCAGCTGCGCTCAAGTTTCCCTCGTGCCGCAACACGAGTGATCGTGCAAGCGCAGGCGTGAGATCGGTTCGAACCTCGCTTGGCCTTGCGAGCCCTGCCTCAACCGCCGCTGCATGAAGGACGCGCGTTGGCGCTGCATGATCGAGTGCACGGTACAGCACGTTACGAAGTTCGCGCACGTTCCCAGGCCAGTCGTACGCCACAAGCCGAGCAAGGGCGCTCGGTGCGAGCGCAACCCGACCATACTCGGGCTCCATGCGCTTCAAAAAATGCCGAGCAAGGGCCGCAATATCGCCTCTGCGCTCACGCAGGGGTGGCACTCGAACCGCAAACACTTCGAGTCGATGAAACAAGTCGCGACGAAACGTCCCCTGTTCCACGCAATCAAACAACGCAACATGCGTAGCCGCGACAAGCCGCGCGTGCAGAGCTCCCGCACTACCCCCGACTCGCCGAACATCGTAACCATCGAGCGCACGAAGTAACTTCGGTTGCGCGTCAAGCGGCAGCTCGCCAATCTCATCAAGAAAAATCGTTCCGTATGCGGCTTCCGCAAATGCACCAAGACGCTTCCGTACCGCGCCGGTAAACGCGCCCCGTTCGTGTCCGAAAAGCTCACTCTCCACGAGTTCGCGCGGAAGGGCTGCAACGTTGATCGGAACAAAGGGATGCTCCACCCGCGGCCCGAGCGCATGCAACGCGTGCGCAACTAGTTCCTTTCCGGTCCCCGTCTCGCCCGACACAAGGACCGGCGCAGAGAGTCGCGCAAGCCTTCTCACAAGAGCAGAGAGCCGACGCATGACGACGGATCCTCCCACCAAACCGGGGAGTGGATCCGCCACACCTCCTTCATGAAGGAGCTCGAGTTGCGGACGACACACAAGCGACGAGCGCCCAATGGAGACGGCCGCTCCCTCGCCAGCCCACGCCTCGCGAATCCGCGCATTGCCAACGAACGTCCCGTTGCGTGAGTGCAAATCAGCAACACGCACGCCCCCTGGCCCAACCTCGAGGGAACAGTGCCGTTGGCTTACGGTTGGATCAAACAGCCGAACGTCGCACTGCAACGACGTGCCAAACACCAGCGGGGAATCTGTTAGAGGGTAACATCGTGCCCCATCCTCGTCCTGAACCTCGACCATCCAATCGTTCGGGGTAAGGAAGGGGATCTCGAGGGTACTCGTTTCGCGTTCTCTTGCTTCGTGGTCGATGAGCGGCATCGGACCCACTTCGGTCTGCACCTATCACAAGTTGCGCAGAATTCGGCGCTCAACCTATCTGGACACCGAGGTGCTTGCGGAGTGCGAAGTACGACTCGCTCACCGAAAACACCAAGATTTCCTTCATCTTGTCTTGAGGCGCCAAATCACCCGGAAGCTGCTGCTCTCGCGCGAGGATTTTCTTCGCAACCCCAAGATCACCCGAGAGCAGCAAACCCGCTCGACACGCCGTAAGTTCCGTCGCCTGGACCCATTTTTTGAGATCAGCTTTTGCCCCATCCTCCAAAAATTTGTGCACCACGCGAACGAGATTGTCGTACTGAGGCCTTTGAAGATACTTACGAAGCTCCGTCGCTGTAGCGTCGACCGCACCCGCAAGTTCCGGTGCAACTTCGAACGCCGGAACGACAAGTTTGACCGCCGCAAATAGGAGCACCTTAAGCTCTGCGACGCTTGGGAAGAGAACGCGCACGTAGTGCTCTGGGCGGTACGATGCGAGGTGTTTGCCGATGATGAACGTTAGCTCTTGAGGCGAAAACCCAGAGAGCACGTCTCGGCCAGCCACGCTCACACGCTGATCGGCCACTACCGTGCCAAGAGCACCGCCCACGTCGCTGCAAACATAGAGCTCTGGCGGCGAAATGTTGAGCACTTGGGCTGCCCACCCAAACGCCTTCGCAAATGTAACTGTCGAAGTTGCGGGATCCTGCTTGTACTTTTTATCGGGCAGTTGCAACTTCCCACTCGTGCGGAGCTGAGCCACGCGCGCGGCGAGCGCTGCCTCGACAACCATCTCGAAGATCTTGCCGATGTACACGTTCTCGTCGCGATGGAAAAGCTGCGACACCCATTGCTCGTTATCGAGCCGGCCCTTCACGGCAAGCATGCCCTTCGGACGGTACTCGTCGAAGAATCGCCGCTCCTCCTCACTCGCCTTGTCGAGAAACGCGAGAGCGGCAGCCAAACACCACGCCCTGTCGTAGTCGTGGAGCTTCGTGTAAAGGCGGTACAAGCTGCGGTACGGATCGATGCGCAACGGATCGCGTTGCAACACAAGCGCGTGCTCGCCAATCGCGCCCTCCGTTTGGTCGGTCGCTTCATACAGCTCAGCCAAAATTTGTCGCTCAACAGCCTCGTCCGGCTTGAAGCGCGTTGCCATCTTGAATGCCTCGATCGCGTTCGGAATTTCACGCAACCGATCGCGATAGATGAGGCCAAGGTTGTGCCATAGGTTGAACTCAAGCTCGCTGTTCTGATGTTGAGCCGACGACAACCGATGGAGCATCTTGCGGAACGCGCGTTCGAGCTCCTTCCAGTCCTTACGCAGCGTAAGGATCTTGTTGATGCGCTCAAACGCCTCAAGGTACAGCGGGCTTAGATCGAGCGCCTCGTTGAATAGATCGAGCGCGCGATCGTGATCGGCTTCCTTGTCGCGATAGAGCTGCGCCATCGCGTAGATAAACTTCGCTTTGCGCCCGGGATCCTTCTCGATGTCCGACAGGATCTGCAGCGTATCGATCACCTGCTGCCAACTTTCCGTACGTTGATAGAGTGGGATCAATCGTTGCAAGAGTGCACTGTTTGCCGGTTGCAATTCGCGCGCTTCCTCGAGCGTTTCGATGGCCTTGTGCGGATTGTTTTCGTGTTCGATCCAAAGATCGGAAATCTCAAGCAACTGTTTGAAACGCTCACCACCGTCGAATGTGCTGTCTAAGAGCTGCCGCTTGTAAACAATGACCTGCTTGTAGTCGCGCACCTCGGTGTAAAGCGCCACCACAGCGTCGAGCGTTGGGCGGTGTGACGAGTCGGCAAGTAAAGCCTTCTCGAAATTATTCACAGCCATCTTCGGTTGCCCTTGCGCGCGCTTGATCTCGCCGAGGTGGAAATACACCTCCGCCCGCGTGCTTGCGTCATCGTCACCAATCGACGTCAGCACCTTCTGATAGCCGCTCAACGCCGCCGCCCAGTCCTTCAATTCGTACGCCACCTGGGCCATGCCGAGCACAGCTTCGCGATCCGTGATGTCGAGTTGGCTCGCCGCTGCGTAGGCCTTTAGAGCGCGATCGTATTTCTTGGACGCCGCCGCGGCGCGCCCCAAATTTTTCTGAATGATGGCCTGGTCTGCACGATCGCGTTTGCCCGACTTGCGTGCGAGAAGTTCGAGTAACGGCTCCGCCCGCTCCCACTCTTGTCGCTGTAGATACTCGTTTGCAAGAGGTTCCGCTGCGTCTTCGTTTTCGGGATCCGCCTCTTGTGCACCCTCCCAAGCGACAAGCGCACCCGCTGGATCGCCGAGATACTCCTGACGAAGGTTGCCGAGCTCCACGAGAAGCTTCGCGCGTTGCCGCGGGATCGCGGTGATTTGCTGCTCGCGGTCAAGAAGATGCGCCGCCCGTTCATACTCCGCGCTATCAACGGCGATGGCTCGCACGGCGGCCAACGACGGAAGATGCGCGTCGTCAATACTCAACGCAAGCTCGTACTTCTCTTGAGCACCAACGCGGTCGCCGAGACGTTCCTCGAGCACTCGACCAATTCGGTAGTACGCCTCAACACGCTGCTTTGGGTCCGCCGTGAGATCGGCCACGCGCGCCATGCACTCTACCGATTGCACGCCATCGCCCACCTTGTCGTAGAGCTTCGCGAGCGCCTCGAGTGTCCTCACGTTCGCATCGTCAAGCGCGAGAATGTTCTTGTACGTGTCGATGGCTCGATACGAATCATCGAGCTCCGTTGCAAACAAATCTGCCATCGATTCGAAAAGCTCGATCCGCATGGCGCGATCGGGTGCAACGTCGGCGTGTCGTTCGTACGTGCGAAGCAAGTCGTCCCAGCGGCGTTGCTTGCGGTAGACCCGTGCCAGTGCTCCAAGCCCGTCATTGTGCGTCGGGTCGATCTCTAGAAGCTGCTCGAGTCGCTGGGCCGCTATGTCGAACTTCAAGAATTGCGTTTCTTGAAGTTTCGCAATCTCGAGCAGTGCGTCCACGCGTTCGCGATCGGTTGTTGCCGCCTCAAACTCACGCTCGAGAACATCGCTTAGCTCAAGCCAGCTCTGAAGTTCGGCAGCAACCCGTGCGAGTCCGCGCAAGGCCTGCTTCTGGGCGGGATCACTCGCGAGAACATCGCGGTAGAACGCGGCGGCGCGATCCGCGTCGGCAAGCTGTTGCTCGTAAATTCCCGCAAGTCGAAGTCGTGCTTTGCTCGCGTCTGTCCCGGAAGGAACGTTCGCGAGCTTATTCGCGAGAACCTCGGCCAGGTCGGCGTATTGACCTCGCGCTGCGTAGATGCGCTCGAGGTTCGCGAGTGCCGGCGCGAACTGCGGATCAATGTCGAGGGCGCGTTGGAAGTGCCCCAACGCCTGTTCACCCTGCCCAAGGTGTTGCTCGAGAAGCTCGCCCAGATCGTTGAGCAAGTGTTTTCGATCGTCGTCGCGCGTTGCGACCCCGAGCGCTTGCGTAAGCGTATCGCTTGCCTTTTGCCACTCGCTGAAGCGGCGGTGAAATCCCGCAAGCTGTCGCAATGTCGTCGGATGATTCGGATCGAGTTGGAGCGCTCGTGTGTACATCTGCTGCGCGTACTGCGCTTGATTCAGCTCCTCCGCATACCATCGCGCAAGGCAGAGACTGAGCCGAATCTGCCGTTCACGCGCCGTCTCTTGCTGAGCCATCCCGTTGACGAGTTGAAACACTTCGTTCCAACGTCCTGTGGCGCGGGCCATTCGCTCAACGTGGCGAACCACATTCTCGTCGAAAATGTCCTCCGCAAATGCATTGAGCAATGCGTCGAGCGCTTGTCCTTTGTCAGAAAGTCTCTCTTCAAACACACGCGCAACTCGGGTGAGCAGATCGGCTCGTTCCGCGGCGCTGGTCCGTGCTTCTACTTGCGTGAGGTAGAGATCGATAACCTCTTCCCAACGCTCGCCTGCAACATGAAGAGCCTCAAGCCCGTCAAAAGCATCCCGCGCAGACGCATCGAGCGCAAGCATGCGCTCGAAGACCATCCTCGCAGAATCAGGCGAACCGATTACCTCGATCCATAGAGACGCAACCTCGCGATACTCTGCAAGTTTTTCGGCGGTCTCGCTGAAGAGCCCTTCCGCTCGACGCATCTTGACAGCGATCACGTCTGTCCATCGTTCTTCACTCCGGTACATCGCATCGAGTGCGTCGAGCGCCTCGGCATCCGGCCCAACTTCGAGAAGGTTCTGCCACGCTTCTGCCGCGTCGAAGACAAGGCCGAGCACACCTTGATACGTGCGCGCCAGCTCACGATAGAGCTCCTTCAATTCCTCCTCGTCGAGACGAGAGCCCGCTCGATCGATAATCTGGTGAATCGCAACCACGAGCTCTTGAGCATCGCCATGACGACGCCGTATTTGTGCCATCGAACGGAGCGCGGCAAGATTGGTCGGATCGATTTCGATGACTCGTTGCCATGTTTCGACGGCACGATTGTCGTCGCCCAACCTGTCGCTATGGATTCGCGCCGCGCGACTGAGCAGGTTTACCCGCTCATCGTCCGTCGGCGTTACGTCGACTTGGCGATCAAGAACTTCGACAAGTTCTGGCCATGAACCTTGGCCCTCGTAAAGGGCAGCCAAGGCAGAGAGCGCTTCTGCGTCTTCACCGCGAAGATCGAGAACGCGCTTCCACAAACCGATGGCGCGCGCTGGTTGGAAAAGGCGATCCGCCGCAAGATGAGCCAATTTGATGAGCGCTTCGACGGCAGCAACATCACCCGCAGCGTGTTCGAGCTCACGGCTATAAACCTTATCTAGTTCAGACCACGCGCCTTTCGACTCGTAAAGTCGGCTGAGCGCACGAATCGCCGCATCGTTCGCACCGTCGAGCTCAGCAAACACTCGGTCATACACGCGAATTGCATTCGCAGCGTCGCTGAGGTGGGTTTCGTAGACCTCTCCCAAGCGAAGGTGAAGATCGACGAGATCGCGCTCGTCCGATGTCGATGTCACTCGCATTTCGAGAACGCCTGCGAGCTCACTCCACGCCTCAACCGACGTATAGATGCGATCCAAGTTCGCGAGAGCTTCGGGATCCTTGGCGTCCACCGAAAGGACGTAGCGGTACGTCTCTTCCGCCTTGGTTACATCTCCGAGGTTGTCCTCAAACGTAGCGGCCAACCTTCGTCCGATTATTTTCTGAACCTCCGCATCGTTCGTAGCGCCAATAACGTCGGCGTACGCGTTCGCAAGAAGCGTCCAACCATCGCCTGTGCGAGCTGCAATTCTCGTAACTTCTTCAGTTACTTTTTCGTCGAGCGGCAATTCATGGAGCGCTCGAATATACACATGCAGGGCCATGCCGAGCTCGCTCGCACGGTCTTCATGCACCTCAGCGATGCGCACAAAGTGACCTAACCGCTCCGCCGTGTCGGTCTCCGAAGCAAGCTGCGCCTCGTACACGCGCACAAGCTTCTCCCAGTCTGCGGACTGCCGGTAGATCGATTCGAGCACCTCGCCCAGCTCCGCGATCTTCTGCCCTGCCCCGAAAATAGCTTCCGCGGTCTCGAGCGTGGCCACGTGATCCGGCGCCGCGCTTAAGATCTCACGATAGACCAAAACGGCAGCGTCGAGATTTTCAAGTCGATGCTGGTGTATTTGTCCGAGCCGGTACTTGATATCGAGCACCTCGTCGGGGGATTCAGCGACCTCCGTCTCCTTCTGGAGAATCGACGCCAGCTCGGTCCATTGCTCGGTTTGCAGATACAAGCGATCGAGAGCGCGAATGGCGCTCATATTGAGTGCGTCAACGTCTAGGGCACGTCG
>JAHFDX010000804.1 GCA_023248785.1 Myxococcales bacterium | reverse complement strand
GCGGTTCTTCTGGCACTTGCGATGCGAACGCCGGGCTGCCGCGTCGTGTCCGAGCCTCCACTCACCCGCAAAGACTGCGCGTACATCCCGAGAAAACCTGAGTTTCCAAGCGATGCGACGGCCCTCGACGTGATGCGAAGCGCAGCGACTGCTCGGGGTGAGAAGATCCCTGACCCACAGCAACGTCTGTTGTTGCTTGGCGTCGCCGGATGGGCGTCGGCCAAACTTCGGGATCTCGGCCCTTGGGGTGCACGCAGCCTACTCCTCGTCGAGGCGCTCACCTCGATGCGCGTTCGCGTCCTCTTGATCGACGACGTCGAATCAGCTCTCTTGCCCGAAGTTGCCGCGCAACTCGAGCCACAGTTCGCGCGCGCCGCTCGATGCGTTGTGATGTCATCGCCGCGTGAGGTTTCGTGGGCGAGATCGACCGTTTGGTTCAGAGGAGGCGCCGTCACACCTCCCGCAGCACCCCCGGAGTCTGATGGCGAGGTCGAGGCGATCCTCGAAGTGGCTACACAATCTCTCGGTCTCGTTCATGCGCTCACGGAAATGGAAAATGTAACTCTGGCGTATGTCGATCCGACACACGTCGTTGTGCGCGGGACGAACCGGAGCGCGCTCACGGGAGCAGTCACCCGCGCAGTTGCCGTGTCGCAAACAAATATTCTTCGCCTTACTGTCTCCCCCTTAAGGACGGCGGGACCATGAGTGCGATCGCGGCACTTACCGCAAGGCGATTTTTTTCCTTTCGAGCGCTCGCCCCGCTTGGATGGCTGTGCGCAACCGTAGTCCTCGCCTGGGTCGCGCGTGAGAATGGAGGTGCTCCCGTATTTTTGCGCGGATCGTTTGCGCCTCTGATTTTGCCACTTTTGGTTTTCTCTTTGGTCGAGTTAGCCCTTGGCCCCTCGACGCTCAAAACCCATGCCTCGCTCTCAACCGCGTTCGGCGGCTCACCGGCGAAGCCCATTGCAAGCGTGATATGCACGGTCGCGTCCATTGCAGCGCTTCATAGCGGGACGCTCGGGTTGGTGGGTGCTCTCGTCGCCCGCGGCGACTCGATCTCCGTTGCCCTGACAACGTTTGCATGCGCGTTGGCCGGTGCAAGTTACGCCGTTTGGTTTCTGTACGGCGCGACCATGGGGAAGCGCGGCGGAGGTCGGCACATCGTGCTCGGACTCGACTTCATCATCGGAAGCGGCGCGGGTGCGGGAGCGTTCGTGTTTCCGCGCGCGCACCTTCGCGCGTGCTTGGGCGGCCACGGGGCGCTCGGGGTTCATGGGGCGGGCGCGATTGGGATGCTGGTCGCGATTGCGCTTTCGCTTTCGGGGCTCACGCTGATGCGCGCGCGAACGTGGCGCTCGTAACGCGACTCATTCCAAAAGAGCCGCCACAACCCTCGCGCGCACCTCGCGTGTCACATCAATCAACCGCCCCTCGATTCGAAACGTTCCGTCGTCTTGCTTCTTTGACGAGTGGACCTTAACACGCACTCTCGTCTCGCCGTCCGAAGCGAGCACCGCATCGATTCGTGACCCTGGTGGTGACGAAATCGTCGAGAGAAGCACCACAGCGTCGTCTTTCATCGAAAAAATGCGCGCCAATCCTCCACGCTGCCAGTTCAGATGCGCGTGCTCCATCAGCTGCCTCGTCTTCCGCGTGCCATCTCCGCTTTGGCCTCGCGATCCGCTGTTTTCTTCACGATTTCTTGGCGCTTGTCGAAGGTCTTTTTTCCCTTGGCGAGCGCGAGCTGCACTTTGACGCGGCCGTCCTTAAAGTACAGCCTAAGGGGGATAACCGTATAACCACCACGCGCGATTGCCTTCTCGATGGCCTCGAGCTCGCGCCGATGCACCAAGAGCTTTCGCTGCCTTAAAGGGTCGTGTGGATACGCGTTTGCGGTTTCGAGCGGCGCAATTCGTAACTGTTTCAGCCACAATTCGCCGCGATCGACCGATGCAAAGGCGTCCACAACATCGACCTTCCCTGCCCGGAGCGACTTCACCTCACTGCCCACAAGCACCACACCCGCCTCGTACGTATCCTCGATGGAGTAATCGAACGTGGCTCGTCGGTT
>JAHFDX010000803.1 GCA_023248785.1 Myxococcales bacterium | reverse complement strand
CGCTAAACGCGCCCGCAAGAAAATCGTGACCGGTACATTTCCTCGCGTTCGCTCGAGCGTGGAAAGTTGAATTTTGGCTTTTGCGAGATCACCCCGAGAAATGGCGTCTTCAATGAGCCAGCAACTCATCTCGGCAAGCGGGCCCTTCGTGGGCTTCTCTCGAACGACAAGGACACGCTCAAGCGCGGTGAGACGCTCGCGGGTCATGCCCTTCGCTCCAGTTCCAAGTCGAGCACGAATCGCTTCGAGGAGTTCTGCTCGCGAAGGACCTGCCGTGGAAGAAGATGTGCCTGCCTCGTTGCTAGCGAGCTTGAGCAGCGCTGCCGGAACACGGACAACGTGCTCTAAAGAAGGTTTGCGCCAAGAACGCTCGCCGACTTTTGCTCGGCCATGGCTGGTCCCGTTGTCAGGACCACGGTCACCTCGTCGGGCAAATCGTCGAGGACAAGCGCAAGGTGCAACGATTGAAGAATGCAGGTTGCATTTGGAACCTGAATATCTCGCGACAGCTGTTGAAGATTGAGCCAACGTCCGAGGTACGCCTTGAGCAGCGGCGAATATACCTGCCCCTCGAGAAGCTCGGCTGCGTCCATCCGGCGCCCGACAAGACGAACCACCGGCCCACGCGCATACCGTTCAACGAGGGAAGGTCCCACGCGCGCTGGCTCCGTAAGAAGGCGCGCAACTTCGCGTGCCCGACTCACAGTAATTCCCGCAGCCGTTAGACGCAGACGGGCCTCGACGGCTGTGGTTCGGTACCCCATCTCTCGAGTGGTCCCCGGTCCAGCCGTCTCCAGATCGATGCAGTCCGCATCGAACAGGGCAAACTCCGCTTCGGGCACCACGCCCTCGGCACGCACGAGCAGCCGATCGTTAAGGATTAGCGAGCATTCGGCCATGCTGGCCAATTTCTCCTTTGCGTTTCGTGCACGGTGGTTTTCATACTACCTTTTTCAGCCCAAGGGAGGTGCTCAATTGGACGACACAGCCCATCGGGGGAGATCGTTTATGCGGACTTCGGTGAAACTCTTTGCGAGTAGATGCTGCGTACTCTTCGTTTTGGGAAGTGTTGTGTCGTGTGGGCCAAAGCAGAATTCGGTAGGCAAGCCGCACACCGAAGTGATTTCTGAGGATGCAGGAGTGCCAGACGCTGCCGTTGCCGAGCCGGAACCGCCGAAGCCACCGGATAACGTTTTTACGCGCATAGGTGGCAAGGACGGCGTGAAGAAAATTGTCGATGAGTTCGTAGACGGTCTGTATGCAGATAAGAAACTTGTGCGTGTTTTTGGCAAGCTGAAAAAGAACGCCGAAAAAGACGGCAAATTCAGAGAATTGTTGGCCGAGCACCTGTGCGCCGACCTCGGAGGTGGTTGCACGTACACAGGTCGCGACATGCGAGCCGCGCACAAAGGGCTGCGATTGACTCAGGTCGATTGGAACAACTTCATCGAGCACTTCACGCAGGTTCTTATTGCGCACAAAGTGAACGACAACGATCAAAGCGAGATCTTTTCGCTCTTCGGTCGCTTGCAAAAAGATGTGATGCAAAAGTGAGGGATAGTGAAAGATCGTGCGGACGCGATTCTCCAGGCTGTTCAGGCACATTACCTCGATGCGCTCGGCCCGCCGCGCGATGCCCTCTTGCTGGAGATGGAGCGTGAAGCTGCCAGGAGAGGTGAGCCGATCAGCGATCCTGAAGTCGCCGCCTTTTTGGATCTAATTGCACGGCTGAAGCGGCCGCGCGTTCTCATTGAAGTGGGAACCAACATCGGGTACGGCGCGATCGTCCTCGCGCGAGCGGCGGGGGAAGGTGCGCGCGTACATACCGTTGAGAAGAACGAAGCGCTGTGCAACGAAGCCCAAAGTTGGGTCGCGCGTGCGAACGTGGCCGATCGCGTGCGGGTGATTTGTGACGACGCACGATCGTTTTTGTCAACGTTCGAAGGCAGCGTCGATCTCGTCTACATCGATTGCGTGAAAGAGCACTACGTCGACTACCTCGACGCGCTCCTTCCCAAGATGAGCGAAGGTGCCGTTCTGCTTGCTGACAATGTTCTGTGGAAAGGGCATGTCGC
>JAHFDX010000163.1 GCA_023248785.1 Myxococcales bacterium | reverse complement strand
CAATGACTGTTACGTGCTCGGCGGGGAAGATTGGATGCTGCCCCTACCGGGAACATTTGCCACGCTTGAGCGCTTCGATTTGAATTCGCGCACGTGGATCGCGCTGAACTCGATGCCCACGTCGCGCCACGGTTTCGGCTTTGCGGAGTACGCTGCACAACTGTACGCGCTCGGAGGCGGGCCGGCGCAGGGCAACACGTATACGACAGTTATCGAGAGGTACACGCCATGAAGAGCATTCTTCCAACCGCTCTTGTCCTTGGGAGTGCAATTGGGCTCGCGTGCGGATCCACAAAATCCACAACAGTCGTGCCGATGGAGTCGCGCGTGATTGGTTTTCATGGCGATCGCGCCAAACTCGGATGGGTGCAAAGCGCTTCGTTTTCCACGATGGATTTGCGCAATTACGGTCTTCGGCCGTTGTGGTCTTCGGCGCGGCTCGATGCGGTCACGATCCAGGGCGTTGAGTTCGCACCTCATTTTTACGCGTCGCCCCTGTTGGCGCGCGAGGTTCGCAT
The DNA here is from genome assembly GCA_023248785.1 of Myxococcales bacterium. Taxonomy (GTDB): domain Bacteria; phylum Myxococcota_A; class Polyangia; order Polyangiales; family Polyangiaceae; genus JAHFDX01. Next base: position 7,227 of record JAHFDX010000163.1, on the reverse strand, counting down.
CGACGTACCGCTCTTTCATGGATCGACCGATGTGGTACTGGCCGCTTCCAGCAACGGTATGGTGTACGCGGTCTCGGCTGGGGGCGCGATCACTGCCGGCACGGTACTTTGGCGCACGACACTCACGCGTCCGATGCAAATTCCGAAACTCGATGGGGGCGTTCCGCTCGGCGTGCTTTCGACGCCCATTCTCAACCTCGACGCTCCGTTGGGACCAACGCTCTACATCGCGTCGCATGACGCCGATCGCGGATGGCTCGTGTTTGCAGTGCTTGTGAGCACGGGGAAGATCTTGGATAGGTGGCCCATCGTTCTCGATGATGCGTCGCTTTCGCCCAAGAACCTCAATGGTCCCGCTCGATTTCACGAGAGCTACGAGATGTCGCAACGAGGCGCGCTTGCCTTGTCGCCCTTAGGTGATCGCTTGTATGTCTCTTTCGGATCGTTCTCCTTTGCGAGCGTCGGGTGGATTTCTGCCATCAACACCGAAAATGCAACCATCACAAGTACGTTTTCAACCGCGCCCGACGTTGAGACGCGTTCCAACGGAGGTATGTGGGGAGCGGGTGGTCCTGCCGTGGATGATCACGGGTACGTATACGTGGCGACGGGAAACAGTCCCCCCGGTGTGGCGGATGCCCCGCGAACGTGGGGAAATTCGCTTCTGAAGTTCGACCGCGATCTGCATTTGCTCGAGCGGTACACGCCGTTCAACTATTGCAAGCTCGATACGAACAACATTGATCTCGCGGGCAGTGCGCCCATGCTCCTGCCCGACAATCCCTCAGCCACGCCGCATGTGATGGTCTTCGGAGGAAAGCAGGGCAACGTGTACTTGATCGATCGCGATCACCTTCTGGCTGCGGGCGATCGACGCTCCCCGTGTTCTACCGACGTATCAACCGATCGCTCGTTGCACCCACCGGAGGCGCAGCCGCAGTTCGGGGCACGAGGGCCTCTCAACGTGTTTGGTCCGTACACGGACGACTTCGGGCAAGTCGATTATGCCAAGATGCGAAGTCGTCCGGCGTATTTCGCATCGAAGGGTGCTCAATACCTTTACGTGTCAGGTGCGACGAAGGCAGCTGCGGACTCGACGGTGTCGGTTCCGCCGTCGCTCGCGCGTTTGCGTGTGGTTGCCGAGCCTGGCCAGCAAGCGTCGCTTGCGATTGACCGGTACAATCAGGTTGTTTCGTTTGTGAATCCTGGATCGCCAGTGGTCGTTGGTGGAGGGAACCAGGGCGGTCAACCAACGGTGTGGGTTATTGATGAGAATGCAAAGCGCTCTGCATCACTGCTCGATCCGTCTACGCCGAAACCTGTTCTGTACGTCTTTGATGGCGAGACGCTCGAGTTGCTTGCTCACACGCGGGAAGGCGAGCTGGAGATCGGCGGTAAATACGTAACTGTGGCAGTGGCGAATGGTGGCGTGATTGTGGCGACGGATCGCATTGTGGCTTTTGGGGTGGGGCGTTAGTGCCTCGGCCGAAGCCAAGCACCGTCTGTCTCGCCGCGTGCGTACTTACCGCATGTATGCAAAAACAGGATCACGCGCGCGATGCTCGAGCGTTTGGAAACGAATTCGAACAATCCCTGATTAGCGAGTCGTGATCGATTCGTAACTTTCATAGATCGAAATTCGGCGCTTCAACTTCGCAGAAAAAATCGCCGTGTGTTCCGTCCGAGGGGAATGCTCACACATCGCCCGTGACCAATACGCCGCAGCTTTCGGATCCGAGGTAAGTCCGGATCCAAGCGCCGCAAGAACCGCCCCGCCCACAAGGGTTCCACCGCCGGTCGGGCGATACGAAAGAGGAGCGGCGAGCGCATCGGACAAGAGCTGCCGAAGGAGCGCGCTTTTTCCCGCACCATTTGCCGCAACCACGTTTTGCACGGCATGCCCTTCCGCTTTCGCAATTTCGGCCATGTGCATGAAGCTGAGCGCGACGCTTTCAAGAACTGCGCGGTACAGGTGCGCAAGGTCGTGCTCGAGCCGAAGGCCGACAAAGGCACCGGTTGCATGAGCGTTCCAGATCGGTGTGCGCTCGCCCGCAAGATAAGGAATGAACAAGAGTTCACTTTTTTGAAGGTCCACGTTCGATGCCTTGGCTTCGAGTTCCTCGAACGACGCATGGGGGGCCATCGTGGAGCGAAACCATTCGAGGGCTCCGCCAGCGAGTGTGCCCCCGATCGAAAGTGCGCAAGGCACGCCGACGTGGTGCGAATGAATAAGGCTCGGCGATCGTCCAAAATGTGACGTTGGAAGTAACAAATTGCCAGCGGTGCCAAGCATGAGGCACGCTTCACCGGGATCCGTCACTCCCGCGCCGAGGGCGGATGCTGCAAAGTCTCCGCCTCCTGCAACGACGGGTGTTCCTTCTGCGAGGCCCGTTTGCTCAGCGGCAGTTTTGGTCACGTGTCCGAGGATGTGATGCGACTCCACGATGCGGGGGAGCAACGCTGGATTGATCCCAATCGAGGCACACATGTCTTTCTTCCACGCGCGTGCGTCGGGATCCCAAAGCGGTCGACTGAGCGCTGCGGTGGAAGGATCGATCGACCACGCTCCGGTCAATGCGTGTGCGATGTAGCTGTGGGACTGTGCGACGACGGCTGCGCGACGAAGCGCATCGGGTTGATGGCGAGCGAGCCACTTGAGTTTCGGACCGAGGTAGTAGGAAGGTTCGTGAAGCTCGCTCGCTTCCTCTGCGGCGCGCGTGTCGAGCCACAGGATCGCGGGGTAGGTGGGTGTTCCATCCGATGTGACGAGGGCTGCTGTTGGCGCTTGGCCTGTTACTGCGATGCTTGCGATGGCGCGGGGATCCTGTGTGGGGAAGAGCGCTGCAAGCACGGACTTCGTTGCGACCCACCACCTTCGTGGATCGATTTCGGCCCAGCCTTCGCTGGGGCGATCGTAGGCGCACGCGACGTGTGCTTCGTCAACCGTGGTTCCGTCGAGACGGATGATGGCTGCTCGGACGCCCGTTGTGCCGAGATCGACAGCGAGGACGGAGGGCGAAGTCACGGGAGGCATCGTCGCTGCTTTTTTCGTGTGGCGCTACGCCGCCTTCACGTCCACATGCAGCTTCAGCCCGCCACGATTGACGAGATCTTGCAATGCAAGCTTCACCATTCGGGCCTGCGAGTACCCTAGGGTTTTCGCGAACCTGGCGGCTCGATCGGGACTGACCGCCTTTCGCCCTTTTCTCGATGTCGTTCAAATGGGACTTCGAGATCCCGAGCTTTTTTGCGAACTTGGGTAAAGTCATCCCCTTTGCCGACCGTACTGTGTAGGGTGTATGGAGGGGCTCTTCGAACAGGGGGAAAGATCATGATTTCCGATAATAGATGGCATGGGGCGTTTCTTGCGTTGATGGTCACGGCCTTGATTGCGCCAAGCGGAACGGCTTTGGCGGATAAGGAAGGCGGGACGTACCGGGGCAAGGTCCATTGTACGGACCTAGACGCACTTATTAAAGTGCAGCTTCGCCTTGCGGCCTGCAAGAGGTACGACCACCGCAAGGAATATTATCCTTTCGGCAGTAAGGAGTCGGTGGACTGTGTTCCGATGCCGTTGTCTCACTTTATGGATATGGACAAGGCGCTGAGCACATCGCCGAACTGGGCGGGAAGCCGTGAATCTTCGATTTGGAAGGGATCTGGAAAACTGTTGGCGGGCAACCAGAGCGCTTGGATGCGCTCCGAAGTGCTCGCAACTATCTACGAGAGGCCTTTTGGAAAAATTGAATCGCGGCCGAAGCCTGTTTTTTTGGCGCCAAACGTTCCTTTCATTGCCATTACGAAGACGAGCAATTCTCAGGTCGCTCTCAATGCGCTCATCTGTCCCCTCACAGGGGGAGAATATTACCACGGCGAAGAGCACCAAATGACGTCAGGCCCACCAACCCCTCTGGTTTTGGGCAAGGAGGTGTCGGGGCGCATCCCTCACGACGCCGCCGCAGGCACCAGGTTGCAACTGGCGTTGGCAGTCAATCGAAAGACCAGCACGAGATATTTGGTGTACCTGGAATCCGAGTCGCTGTTTCCGGTCGATTACACGATTTCAATACCCACGATTCTCGATCCTGAGGAAGAGGCCGCCATCGTAAACACTTTTGGGCGGCGCAAGTAGGAAGGCTCGTTGAGTTCGTTCGCTTCTTCGGCAGCGCGCGTGTCGGGCCACAGGATCGCGGGGTAGGTGGGTGTTCCATCCGATGTGACGAGGGCTGCCGTTGGCGCTTGGCCCGTTACTGCGATGCTTGCGATGGCGTGGGGATCATGTGCGCGGAAGAGCGCTGCAAGCACGGTCCTCGTTGCGGCCCACCACCTTCGTGGATCGATTTCGGCCCAGCCTTCGTTGGGGCGATCGTAGGCGCACGCGACCTTGGCTTCGTCAACCGTGGTTACGTCGAGACAGATGATGGCTGCTCGAACGCCTGTGGTGCCGAGATCGATGGCGAGGACGGAGGGTGAGGTCACGAGAGGATGGTCGCTGCTTTTTTCGTGTGGCGCTACGCCGCCTTCACGTCCACATGCAGCTTCAGCCCGCCACGATTGACGAGATCTTGCAACGCAAGCTTCACTAGGCGGGCCTGGGAGTACCCTAGGACTTTCGCGAACCTTGCGGCTCGATCGGGACTCACCGCCTTTCGCCCTTTCTCGATGTCGTTCAAGTGGGACTTCGAGATGCCGAGTTTTTTTGCGAACTCGGGTTGGGTCATCTCTTCACCAATACGCACCGCCTCCAGGAAGCGTCCCAACGTTACAGGTCCACCGGTCACCTTCTCTAGGAGGCGCGTTGCCTCGCTCTTTTTAGTAGACATGCTTGTTGATCCTTTCCACACGGACGAACTCCACCCCGTCCTTCACAATCCGGTAGTACGCGCGATAGCTCTTGCTCAAACGGATCGAGCGCAGCCTCTTCAACGCGCCCTTGAGCGGCTCGTCATGGTAACCGGGAATCTTCCTGACCTCTTCCAATCCGCGATCCTCGACGTCTTCCACCCAGTCCTGAAGTTTAACAGCAACATGCTTCGGAACGGTCGCCAGATCCTTTTGAGCCTGACGCGATAGGACGACCCTGTTGAGCACGATCTCTACTGTACACCAATGTGGTGTACTTTCAAGAAGCCCAAAAATACACGCCTTGACTTTCCAATCGAATTAGGCCACTTCCGGGGCAGACTATCAAAGGGGGGCTCCTTTGACTCTTCAAGGAGCGGCAGGCACCTATGCGTATCCCCCTACTCATTCTGTTTCTCGTCCTCGCAGCCGCATGCGGCGCTACTGACAACGCTAACAACACCAGCAGCCCTTGTACGCCGGGGACCAGTGCACCCTGCGCCTGTTCCAATGGCATGTCGGGCGCTCAAGTCTGTGGGAACGACAACCGGTATGGCGCATGCGCGTGCAACGGTGTGACCGGTGATGTTAGTGCAAATGCCGAGCCCGGAGGAAGCGCGGATGGCGGCTCGGGAGATGCGAGCATCACGACAACCGAGCCGGGCGGACCCACGTTTCTTAGTTTTGGCACGAACGTCACGGCGATCACGGAAGGCGAGTCGGTAACCTTTACGACCGTAGTCAGCCATCCACAGGGAACCGATGCGCTTGCGGGTGGGTCGCTCGTGAGCGCCGATGGCACCATCCAATATGGCCCGTTCAGTACCCAAGGCGCGCAAAAGGGCGCCTACTCGATCACGCTCGGCTGGTCGGTCATCAACCAGGCAAAGACCATCGAGTTCACCACCGAAGAGCAGCGCGTGTTCGTCGCCCAGTTCTTCGACACGCAGGGACACAAAGCGACGAAAACTGTCCCAATAAGGCTGCACTGCAAGGGCGCGATTGCATGCAGCGGGAGGTGTGGCATCGACCTCAAAGTAGATAGCAACAACTGCGGGAAATGCGGCCACACCTGCAGTAGCAGCAATGGGTTCGGCTCGGATTGCAGGAAGAGTCAGTGCGTAGGCGAGGTGTGGAGCGAGAAGCGCGCTACGTGCAGCACAACGTGCGCGTTGGTCAACGGGGGGCGATGCGATGTCACCGGCGGGTGCCCACTGGGGGACAGCGAAGGGCACGCGTTATATAATGGAACTTGGCTGCCAATTAAGACTTGTACGGATACCCCGCCGGCGACTACCACTGCGTCTATCTCCTTCAGTTCCATGACATGCTGTTGCCTTTTTCCGTGAACGCAGAGGGGCTGAGCGTCCGGCCCTGGACAACCATCAAGAGGCTTCGCGCTACGCCGCGATTTCCTGCCCCAATCGCCCCGCTGCTTCATCAAGCAATCCAAGACACGCGGCCAGCGAATCTTCGACAAGCAACCTCTGCCGCAAAAGCGCCGCCCATGGAAGCCCCCGCAAGTATCACGAGAGGTGACGCCTCGTCACGCGGACACCATACGGCTCTTCACGCATCTGCACATTTGCAAGGAGGTGTTGCTTGCACAAATCAATGCGCTCGCGATGTGTGGGCGGCGCAACCCGTTCACCGCGATCGAGAAGCGCGCGCACCTCGCGGAAGATCCACGGATGCTCAATGGCCCGCCGCCCAATCATCACGCCTTCGCACCCCGTCTTCTCAAGCGCGCGCTTCGCATCGTCTGCGGAGCACACATCGCCATTGACGATCACAGGAATCGTCACGACCTCTTTTGCGCGCTCGGCCCACGTCCAATCCGCGGCGCCTTTGTGGCCCATCTGTGCCGTGCGGCAATGAATGGTGAGCGCTGCGATCCCTGCATCCTCAAGACGCCTTGCGAGGTCGATGATGGGCATGTGTGATTCCGGCCCGTATCCGATGCGCGTCTTAACTGTAACTGGCACAGATACATTTTTGACAACGAGGCGCGCCATGGCGAGCATCGCTTCTGGATCACGAAGCCATCCGGCGCCCGCACCACGGCCTGCGATCTTGGGCACCCAACATCCGCAATTGATGTCGAGATAGAAGGGCTCTGCGCTTTCGGCGAAATGAGCTGCTTCCGCGAGGCGTTCCGGATTGGAGCCGTAAATTTGGATGGCGGTCAGCGTGTCATCGCCTTCAAGCTTGATCTTCCGTTTCGCATTCCGACATCCGCGAAGCAGTCCTTCGACGTTGACGAACTCGGTCACCGCGATCGTGGCTCCCTGCGTTCGGCACAGGCGCCGAAACACGACGTCACTCACGTCTTCGAGAGGCGCCAAAATGGCGGGCTTGGTACGAATGAGCCGCTCAAACAGCTCG
>JAHFDX010000802.1 GCA_023248785.1 Myxococcales bacterium | reverse complement strand
CTACAAACGTCCACTCCAGGAATCGCCCGACACACTCTGATGCGGCACGACAAGCTGGGGAAACCAGAAGCGCTCACAGACGTCTTCGATCAGCTCCTCGACAAATTCCCAAAGAACGAGTTCTACGACAACGCGATGTACTTTTTGCCTGATGCACTTCGCCAGGCGTTCGTGAAGAGCAGCGATGCCAACAAGCAACAGAAACTGGCGTCGTTCGACAAGCTTGTTCACACCATCAAAGACGAATTCCACTCGTACATGATGGCGGGCGGAGACGACGATGGGAAAAAGGTCGGAACCACCGAAGCGTTCAAGGACGAGTGGGCGTTCAACACGCAAATGCGCGAACGCACCAAGTCAGTAAAGAGCGGTGAGTTTCTCGAATATGAGCGCCGAGGCGATGAGCTCGACGATGAAATGGGGCGCTACGCTCGACGCCTGAAATGCTCGAAAGCGCAAGCAACCGATATGGGACTCAACGCCCTCCCACCGGGGATATGCGACAACAAGGATGAGGCCCGCATGAAGAAAACCTTCATGAAGGGTGGCTCCAAGAAGGGGCAGATTGTTAAAAAGAAGGGAAAGAAGAAGGGAAAGAAGAAGCTTGGCATTGCCCCTTCGGTTGACGCGGAGCAAGAGGACGAGCCCTCGAAATGGTTACAGCAACAATGGACAAAGTTCCCTCCGGCGATCGACACAAGCGGCGCCTACCCGCGACTTGTGTGCAAATACACCAGTGCTCCAACCGGAAAAATGAAGAAGGGTCTCGACACCGGTGAGAACTTTCTCGGTGAGAGCGACGCTTGCCTGATCGTCAATACGCTCCTCGATGAGTGGGCAAAGAAGGAAGACAACAAGCCCAGTTGTTTGGACAACACGAAATACTACTGCGACTGGTCGCCGCGAAAATTCGTTAACACCTACGTGGAGAGATTTGCGCCTTACGGAATGGGCGAGCCGGAAGACGCGGCTGGTCGATTCAGCAAGGCGGCGGTTCCAAACCTCAGCAAAGAGAAGCTCCTTCGAACCTGCCTCGCGTGGGAGTCAGCCATTTTTCCAGAAGGAAAAAACAAGACGTACAAGGATCCTTCGGCAGTCAACGACGAACTCGAGAAGCTGCAGAAACAACTCGATGAACATGCCGACAAGGTGGGCCTCCTCGACAAGAACTTGTTCGGACGGCGTCGCTCCGACAAGGAGGAAGTTGGTCAAGGTGGTTTCGGGGCGGGCTACTCGTATGACCTTGGTTACAAGATCCACATGTACGATCGCAACGCGAAGCAGGAACCATGTGCGTACGGCGGCCGACTGTGGGCTGGTTTCAACGCGTACGCATATGCCTTTGATTCTGACAAATTCGACATCTTGAGCGCAGACGTCTTTGCATACGCCGCAGATAAAAGCGACAAGGTAAAGGACGAGATCGATCCGAAGACCAAGATATCGACACACAAGGACAACAAAGCCGGCGTTTCAGCGCACGTGGATCTTGTGGGGTATGAACTCTGGAAGGGCGGAGGCGAGGTCACGCTCAATTCCGCCATCCCTCTCGGAAGCTCGAAACCTCTTTTGAGCGAACAGGTCAATGTCGTCACCATTCCCATCCCCGTTTGGTTCATCACCATCACGATCAAGGTCGACGTGGGATTCAGCGCAGGTGTCACACCGACGGCGACGATCACAGCCCCTGCAAAGTGCGGTGACAATAAGCCCTTCGGGATCGCATTCGGAATTACACCCTACGCCCACCTGTACCTCGATGCGTCCGCACAAGCTGGAATCGGTGGTGGCCTGGCTGGTGTGGGCCTGGAAGTGGAGTTGGTGCTCCTCGACTTGTCCCTGCCTTTCAATTCGAGCTTTGGGTTTGATGTAAACAAGGGAATGACCTTTAAGACCACACTCGACTTTGGGCTCGAGACCATGTCGGGCTCCGTTTCCATCTTCGCTGAGGCTCTCTGGATGGAGGTCGCAAGTATTGAGCTCTTCAGCTGGCACGGGTTCCAAACGGAGACAAACCTCTTCACGGTCGAACACTCGATACCGATGGGCTTCCTAAAGCAGGAATTCATCGCTCCGAATAGCT
>JAHFDX010000162.1:728-7801 GCA_023248785.1 Myxococcales bacterium | reverse complement strand
TTTCATCGTCAAATCTCGTTTCGAAGAGGCCAGCGTGCTCCCGTGTGCCCGATGTTCAGGCGCAGATTCTGCGTCCATTCTGCAATTTTCGCGCATTGTACTCCAGAGAGAGTCGATTTTTGTGGGGATTCCTTGAGATAGCGACGAAGCAACGGTCATGATTTTGATTCGTCAGCAACTTCGACGCCAACCGCGCGGCGTTTGCGCGCAACGAAAAAATGTCACCGTGGGTTACGATTCAGATTCACATTCACCGGCATGTTCGTTGCTCGACAGAAACGCGTGAAGTCCAATCCCGCCGGGCTCAGCCCGTGTTTTCGTGACCGCTCTCAAGCACACCATCGCGTCGTAGAGAACCTACTCCAGCGAGTGATCAGTTCGCTCGAAGCGAGTGACACCCGCGAAGGCAAAGACCGGTGGAACACGTTCGAGTCGAGTCTTCGTGCGCACATGGAGATTGAGGAGCGAGTGATCTCCACATTTGCGCATGTGCACCACCAGGATGCGCGCGCTCTTTTGAGGGAGCACTACGACATCCGTACGCGCGTCGCGGAAATTGAGGCACTCCTAAAGTTGAACATGTGTCGACCACGAATCGTCCGCGACCTTCTTGATTCAGTTCGGGCCCATGCTGCTCATGAAGACCGCATGTTGTATCCGTGGATGGAGGAGAATCTCAGTGATGCTGACAAGGCCTTGATCATCGATCAACTTCCTCCCGAGGGCACCTCGTGAGTGCAGCTGTATCAGCGAGCGAGGCGCTAGCAAGAATCCGATCAGGCGAGCGCGTGTTTGTGCAGGGAGCTTCCGCGACACCCCACGTGCTGCTTCGGGCCCTCGTGCAACGAGCTGATGAACTATCCGGCGTAGAACTTGTTCATCTTCATCTGGACGGCGACGCTTCGCATGCGGCTCCGGGAATGGAACGCGCGTTTCGTTCGAACGCGTTGTTTGTTGGATCCAACTTGCGCGAGGCAGTTGCAGACGGTCGGGCTGATTACTTGCCTGTGTTTCTTTCGGAAGTACCGCTTCTCTTTCGGCGTCGCGTGTTGCCGCTCGATGTTGCGCTCGTTCACGTGTCGCCACCCGACAGTCACGGATATTGCTCGCTTGGAACATCCGTCGATGTGACCGTCGCTGCGGTCGACGTGGCACGAACCATCATCGCGCAAGTCAACCCGAACATGCCGCGTACGTTTGGTCACGGCCTCATCCATCGCGACCGATTCGATGCATGGGTTGAAGTCAACGAACCCCTGCCCAACCATCCCGCGGTGACCCCCACCCCGATCGAAACCCGAATTGGAGAGCACGTGTCGGGCCTCGTGGAAAATGGAGCCACCATTCAAGTTGGAATCGGGGGTATCCCCGAAGCGGTGCTTTTTGCACTGCAAAACCATCGCGCGCTGGGCGTCCATACGGAGATGTTCACCGACGGACTTTTGCCGCTGATCGAGCGCGGCGTCGTGACGGGCGAACACAAAGTTCGGCAGCGCGGAAAGACTGTTGCGAGTTTCGTGTCTGGCTCAAAAAAACTCTACGATTTCATCCACGACAATCCGGCCGTCGAACTCCGCGAGGCCTCCTACGTCAATGACACGGAGGTCATTCGTCAGAACCCGAAAGTGACCGCCATCAATAGTGCCCTCGAGGTGGATCTGACGGGTCAGGTTTGTGCGGACTCGCTCGGCGAACAAATCGTTTCAGGCGTCGGTGGTCAGATGGATTTCATTCGTGGAGCGTCGCTATCCAACGGGGGTAAACCGATTATTGCGCTTCCTTCTACGGCAAAGGGCATGTCGCGCATTGTGGCTCGGCTAAGGCCGGGCGCAGGTGTGGTGACAACGCGCGCAAACGTGCATTACGTGGTTACAGAATACGGAGTCGCGAAACTATTCGGGAAGAATCTACGCGAACGTGCAAATGCGCTCATCGCGATCGCCGACCCGGCCCACCACGATGAGTTGATTCGCGAAGCCCGCGCCCGATTCGGATTTCGTGAACTACGTGCGTCGACGTAGCAGAGCCTCAATGGCACTCGTGAGCTCTTCGACTTTGACCGGCTTGGTGAGGTAGCGGAAGAAGCCAGCTTCCTCCCCGCGTTTGCGATCGCGGTCCGAAGCTGCCGCTGTGAGCGCGACAATCGGGATCTCTTTTGTCTCGGGCCACATCCGCAGAATCTGAAGTGCATCGAGTCCGCTCATTCCAGGAAGATTGATGTCCATGAGAATGAGGCGAGGTCTCCGTGTTCGTGCGATCTCAATTCCAATCTCTGCGGTTGGTGCGGTGACAAGATGAATCGTATCGAAGTCTTCCAAGAGAGAGCGTACAAACGAAATGTTGGCGGGGTTGTCCTCAACATAAAGAACCAGGTGGTGCTCCTCGCCGTCCGCCAACGTTGAGTTTGCAGCGGACGCAAGCGCGCCTCGCACGGACTGAACCGCCGATGCGTGCAACGGCATATCGACCCAAAATTTCGAACCGTTTCCAGGAGTGCTTTCGAAGCCGACGCTTCCTCCCATCAGTTCGGCCAGGCGCTTTGTAATCGAGAGACCAATACCGGTCCCTTCGATAGCACCCATTTCTTGTCCGGCACGTTGAAAGGGAAGAAATATCTTGCCGTGCTTGTCGTCTGGAATGCCCATGCCGGTATCGGACACCGTGATTCGCACCCGTCCGTCTGCGGGATATGACACCTGAAATTCCGCGACCCCGTTCGGTACGTTGTACTTGATCGCGTTAGAGCCATAGTTCATCAAGATCTGGGCAAAACGCGTGCGATCGGCGGTGATTGTGGGCAAGTCGCCGCGTAGTGGCTCGATGACAACGCGAATCCCTGCCCGTTCCGCCATCGGATTAAGTGTCGATTTGACCTCTTCGAGAACTTCCAACACCGAAACAGGCTCTGTCGAAATCGTGACGTGGCCGGACTCGATGCGTGACAAGTCGAGTACATCGTTAATGAGGTTCAAGAGGTGTTCGCCACCTTTAAGGATTTGCGCAATTCGTTCCCTTTGGCGATCGGTCAGAGGTGTCTTCTTGTCTCGCATCATGAGCTGCGCGAATCCAAGAACGGCATTGAGCGGCGTTCGTAATTCATGACTCATCGACGAGAGAAAATCGCTCTTCGCTGCGCTCGCTGCCTCTGCCAGTGCGTGCATCCTTTCGAGTTCGGCCTCGCGTAAGACGTCCTCCGTGAGATCCCAAATCACACTCACGGTGCCTCCGTCGGGCGTGCGGCGATCTTTGATGCGTGCATAGCTTCCGGCAGTGGTCCTAAGGTCGATCGTGCCGCTCGGATGTCGGCGATAGCCCACGATGCGTTCGCGAAACGCATCCGGAGATTCTTGACCTAGAGCGAAGATCCCCAGCGTAATGCTTTCGCGGATCATTTCGTCGTACGGGCGGCCGATGAGGCTCCCGGTCACGCTTCCAAACATGACGCGATATGCGCTGTTGCACATGACGAGTCGTCCGTCCGCGTCGAAAATTGAAAACGGATCGAGCACGCTATCGATGGCGTTCTTCAGGCGCTCGGTGGCGAGTTTGGTCGCAGCCTCCATTTGTTTGCGATCGGTAATGTCGCGGATCGCCGCCGATACAAGCAGTCCCTGCGATTCCGTGTTGTGGGGACTCAAACTGATCTCAACAGGGAAATCCGTTCCATCTTTCCGACGCCCGAAGAGGTCGAGCCCGGAACCCATGGGCCTTGGCTTGGGTGAAGAAAGGAAACCACGCGTGTGCCCTATGTGGGTCGACCGAAATTTTTCCGGCACCAAGATTTCGATCGGCTGTCCGATAAGTTCCCGCGCCGCATAACCGAAAATTCTCTCCGTCTGACGGTTTGCGAACTGAATCGTGCCGCGTTCGCCAACGGTGACGATCGCGTCTGGGGCTGCCTCAAGCAGATCGCGGTAGGGAAGATCTTCCGGCATCTCATTCGACATGGTTTGGCCACCTCGTGCAAAACACGGCGCCCGGGCTTCCGCCTTCAACCCAGATGGATCCGCCATGCCGTTTCTCGCGAGCCATCGTACGGAGTGGACAGTCGCCTCGCAAGCCGACGCAAAAAGGGGATCTCCCACCACAGATGCTCACCAAGCACCCACACACGGCGATCTAACTGCTGGTGGATCACACTCATCGGAAAAATCGCATCCCGCGAACAATAGATCAATAAGAGTTACGAATTATTACGTCCAACAGCTGTTCATCTGAAACGTGCAGCTCTTCGTCCGCGCCGCCTGCTCGTTGAGCGGGCAGCTGAGCGGGCAGTGGAACGGGCGCAGAATGGTGATCCATGCGGAAGAAGCTGCGGCACTCCGGGCATCGCACTTTGTAACGGCGATAATCCGTGGGCACACGTACGAGCGAAGAACACGCCAAACACGGAGTGATCATGCTTGGCTCGGCACGGGTCTCGGTCGGCTTGCAGCGAGTGTTCGTGAGTCTGCCTTAGGCTTCGGCGCGGACGGGTAGCGATCGTCTAACGTCTTGACGTTGCGCGACCACCACAAGAGCAGAAGCGGGAACGGGACGCCGAACAAGTACATGAGCAGGCCATCGGTCCCAGAAACTCGGTAAAAGATCCCTGCGAACACGATCGCGAGGGCGCTTAGGGTCAAGGGGATGGCAATTCGGTCGATGGAATTCTTTTGCATGGGGTCACTCCGTATGAATTGCTGGTGCAACCAAAGTGCCGAGCAAAACAGCGGCTATTGAGCGGTCGCACCTGCGCTCCTCAGCAATCCTTGCGGTTAGGCGCAAAATTCGCGCGCGAAGACGCCGACTTGGGTCAGTGGACGTTCAGCTGTTGACGCAGCTGCTGAAGGTCGAGCTCAATCGCCGCGATTTGATTGTTCAGCAGCGCGCTCACTTCCGGCGGCAGCGATTTGAGCGGGGTACGCGCGACGGCATGTTGATACGCAGCGAGGGCTTGCTGCTCGCCTCGTGCACATTCTTCAAGAATCAGACGATCGCTGCGGCCCTCCATCGCTTGTCGAAAACCCATCCATCCGCGATGGACCGTCCCAGCGGCCGTCCCGTGGTTCTCAGGCAATGCACCAATTTGCGCAATTGTGCGCTGCAGCTCCACCACGAACTCACTACGCGCCTGGGCTTTGTCAAGGAAGGCTGCTTTGAACACCCGATCGCGCACGTCGGCAGCGGCAACTGCGTAGCCCTTCTCGCTGTCAATACAGACTTCAATGCACTTGTTGAGCAGGTAGATGACTTCTTTTGGTCCGACGTTTTGAGTCTCAGCGGTTGTCATAGAACTTCTCCTCGTTGATGCACGCTAAGTGCATGAGGAGTGCCATTCACAAGAGCGAGTACGGTTCGTCAATTCGCAGGGTCGAACCAACGCGAGCGCACACAGCGCGTCGTGGCGCAAACTGTGCGCGAGACGGGTCGTGCCTTCACACCGGGACTACGCATAACGGCGCCGCAAAACCGTTGGCACTCCGCTTGCCCTGCGGAACGTCACGTTGATCTTGTTCAACGAAAAGGAGACATCATGAGCACCATCACTGTCCGCAAAGAAAATGGAAACAAGTCCGCGCCCCTTTCCGCATGGGAGCCCTTTCGCGCCATGCGCGATCTCATGAATTGGGATCCCTTCCGCGAAATGTCGGCGCTCGCATCGCACCCTGCTGCGGCATTCGTTCCCTCGGTTGAGATCAAAGAGACGAAAGACGCGTACGTCTTTCGCGCCGATGTGCCCGGCGTGAAGGAATCCGATCTCGATATCACGCTGACAGGCAACCGCCTCACGATCGCAGGCAAACGCGAAGGCGAAAAGCAAGAACAGACGGATACTTTTTATGCCTATGAGTGTTCGTATGGTGAATTCACGCGCTCATTCACGTTACCTGACGGTGTCGATCCCAACGCCGTTCATGCGGATTTGAAGGAAGGCATCCTCACGCTGTCTGTGGGTAAACTGCCTCAAGCGCAGGCGAAGAAAATTGCCGTGCAATCTTCTGCGAAGAAATCGTGATGCATAGCCGTTCCGATGCGCGCGTGACGGCAGACGTTAGGAGCCGATGTTGTCGCATGAAGCAGTTTCTCTGAACGTCGCGGTTTGGCGAAATGGATTTGCACGCCCCCCACGCTTCCCATCGAGTCCGCCCTCGGTTTTGAGCGCGTCGACGACAATGCGAGGCTGGGGATGGCGCGTTTTTTTTGGTTATTTTCTGCGGAGGGCGGCGCTTGCGCGCACCAAGAGGCAGGGATGCGGACGTGAGCTCGTAGCCCGGGCGTCTACTTTCGTACGCCTTCTTTGGGGTATCCATCCGGATACGGAGCAACCTTGAGTGGTCGCTTTAGAAAGTGGGCCTTTGCCTTTTCTTTTTCCCGCTTTGCCCAATCCCATCGACCTTCCAGATCAGGCGTGTAGTAATTTTCGTTTTGCTCGAGCGCAAAACGAATTGCGTCGGCAAACTCGTCGAGATCTACAGCTTCTTTCCCATCGACCGAAATGGTGAACCGCGCAAGGTCGGTCAGCTCAAGCTTGTCGTGCGGCGCTGAGTCGTAGGTCAGTGTAATCTTCGCCGTCGTGCGCTGCAGGTACCTCATCAACCATTGCGCCTCAATCGCGTTGTGCGCACGGAAGATCGTGCGGCCTAGCTGGTGGCTCGATGGCAACTTGTAATAGAGCTGCACATCGGTGTCTTTGACGCCCGCCGCGGTGCCAGCCGTAATGGTGGCCATGCCAGTCACCGAAACGGTGCGTGCACCGGTTTCCGAAAGACTGACGGTCGCAGGAGTTGCTTCGCTCACGCTCGCCGTCAATGAAAGTGCGCCCACGATTCCAATGGTATATATCGATATCTTCATGTTCTCCCCTCACTCCCGCCGGCGCGCGATGAGCACCGAGCCCAACGCACGTTGATTCGGTATTCAACCATAAACAACGGTCGAAGGGAGCGAACCATTAGGGAAACTATGCACACCCTTGCTGCGCTCGATCGTTTTGGAGTCTCGCATGTGTGGACACGTGCGTCTGGAGCTCACTCTTTGCACGATCGGGTGCACGCAGTGAAGCGGAGAGCCGTCACGAACTCTCCCGATAC
>JAHFDX010000162.1:0-718 GCA_023248785.1 Myxococcales bacterium | reverse complement strand
TTCAATTCGACGCCGACCTACGTGGAGCAATCCAGATGAATCGATCGGTCTGGCTGTGGAGAAGTCTCGTAGTCGCTCTTGCTCTTGTCGCGTGTAGCGGAAAAAGCGCGACCAACCCAACCGACGCGAGCACCAAGATGACGTGTTCAGCATGGGCAGCGCAGCAGGATGGAGTGGGAGTCGCGGTCGCGACACCAAACGTCGTCGATCAACGCGCGAACCTACTCGCATCGGGAGGTGGGCTCACGGTCGTCGCGAATAAGTACTATTTGTCCTATTTTCCGCCAGGATTTGCGACCAACGCCAACAAGCGCGTGATCGTCAATCTGCACGGCACTGGTGGCTCGCCAGAGGCGGAATGGACTTCGTTTCAGAGCTGGCTCGACGCTCGTGGTTGGGGGTTCTTGGGGCTGAAATACTTGGACGATCAGACGGGAACCTACGATGAAGACGAAACCATCTACGCCAACTTCACAACCCTCATCCACCAAGTCCAGTGGAGTTGCGACCTTGTAGGTGCGAAGTTCGTCTTGTTCGGATTTTCACGCGGTTCGGCCAAGACGTTCGCGATGGCCTATCTCGACAACAAAGCAGAGCATTTCTTTTCCGGGTACGGATCGAGCTCGGGCGGCGCATGGCAGCAGCCTTCCGGTTGCGCGTGGACCAGTGGTGCCTGTGTTTGGCAACCGCAGAATCCCATTTACCCTTCGAGCTGCGC
>JAHFDX010000801.1 GCA_023248785.1 Myxococcales bacterium | reverse complement strand
TCGACCATACGTCGCACGCCCAAAACAGGATCAGCCAAATGAGCAGCGAGGTAACACGCGTTGATGGCGCCAACACTCGTGCCGCTTAAGATGTCAACACGGGGAGGAGCTCCACGAAGTCGCGAAAGTTCACCGAACAAGTACGAGAGAACGCCGACCTCGTACGCTCCACGGGCCCCACCTCCCGAAAGGATCAACGCCACCCGACGCGTGTTCGTCATCGCCTACGCTCCGAGTGTGTCCATATCTCTACCATCGATTGAACGTACCTCCACAAATGAGTCGGCGGCCAGAGCAAGTGCTCGCCCCACCAAAGGGGTCTTCAAAAAGGAACTCTTCAATGCCACGTGTGTCGTTGTTCGAAGCGTCTCTTCGATGCATCGAACCCCTGCGCGCACAGCGTCTACCGCAAGAGGATGACCCACCTTGCGTAGAATCGTCCCGCCCAACGTGGTGACGTCGAGTGCGTACTCGCTGCCTTGAAGGCGAGCATGGTGGAACAGCGCCTCGTTGATCGAAGGGATAGCTCGCTCGTCGTTAAGTTGAACGAGCGTTTCGGCGCGAAGCGCTCGCGCGTACGATGCAA
The DNA here is from genome assembly GCA_023248785.1 of Myxococcales bacterium. Taxonomy (GTDB): domain Bacteria; phylum Myxococcota_A; class Polyangia; order Polyangiales; family Polyangiaceae; genus JAHFDX01. Next base: position 1,504 of record JAHFDX010000801.1, on the reverse strand, counting down.
ACGCCCCGAGCGACCGTTGATCGGCCATGGTAACTGCCTGCTCCAAGAGGACCAAGCGCGACAATGGATCTTCATCACACAACGCACGCACAATGTGTTCGTGCACTCTGTGATACGGGGCAACGCCCCTTTTTCCAATGTTCCCCACTTCAAGAAGAAGATGCCGTGCATGATCGAGTGCACCCATGGCGTGCGCAACCTCAGCACTCACAAGCCACGTGTCGAAACGCCCGTCGTCGTCTGCTATAGCGAATGTGCATTTGTCGCGCTTGCTCAAGTAGCGCCCCGGCGCGCTTACTTACGCCAAGCCGGGCGAACGCGTGCCCCAAATTGGTGAGCGTCTTGGCCACTTGCATTCGAGCACCCGATTCAAGATCGATACGCACCGCATTCCCCGCGTGCGCAATGGACTCTTCGTAGTGACCTTTGACGAGATATGCATAGGCGAGTGCGTTGCGTGTGCGCGCCTCGTGAGTGCGCGCACCCACGTCACGAAAGATCGTGAGAGCTTTTTGATGGGCAAGAATTGCATCGTCGACCCGCCCAAGGCGCCGCAAGAGCGTGCCCCGTGATCGCAATACTTCGGCCCGCAAACGCGTCGAAGTTCTCTCGGCGCTCGATGCCACCTCGAGTGCTCGATCTGTCGCTGCCACCGCCTGAGCAAGATCTCCCCGCTCACGTTGCACCTCGCCTTCAATGTGGTGGGCCTCCATTTCGAGAAGCGGCGCAGGTGCGGCCTTGGCGGCGCGGACGGCAGCGCGCACACCCTCGAGGGCCTCGTCAACCTTGGCCCGATCGAGGAAAAATGTTGCGTTCCGAACCAACGCGGTTGAGGCCATTTCGAGCGAACGGTGTGCGCGCACACACTTTTTTAGCTCGGCGAGAAACTTGCGACGTTCGGCCGGACGGCCAAGCGCGCGCGCGATCCCTTCGAGGGCTTCAAAGGCGCGCCATCGCCTGGGATCGCTGAGAGAGAGTACCGACAGCGCACGCAAAAATAGCCGCGGGACAACCTCAATTGGTACGGGCGTCGCGCTTCTTCTGCCGCTTCCAACAGAGGCTGAATCGCAAGCTCGGTACATCGTCCGTTCCAAAGATGGCGTGCCAGCACCGCGGCCGAGACCTTTTCAGTTCGATCCAGCAATAGCGTGCCAACGCTTGCGTGGAGCGCCGTACATTCGTCTTTGGTAAGATGCGCGAGGAGAATTTCCTGCATCAAAGGTTGCCGAAGTTCGACGCGATCATCCTTTTTATCGCCAATGCCGCGCGCCCAAACGCGTGCGACTGCGGATTCGTCGGCGCCAGGCACAAGCGTGAGCAACTCACTCACACGGAGCAGAATTCCAGAGACTGCCATCACCTTGAGAAGGGATTGTTCAGGCGACGGTAAGTCGTTGACGCGTTCTTCGAGCAGATGACCAATCGTTCGCGGGAGCACCTCGGCATCTTCACGGTTCCTCACACGCCGCTCGACAACGAAGCACTGCCCAACGGGATCGTGCGT
>JAHFDX010000161.1:4483-7819 GCA_023248785.1 Myxococcales bacterium | reverse complement strand
GAATCGTGTTCGTGCCACGCGCAGATCCTTCACATCCTTGACGGGCATCCGAAACCAAACCGGAAACCAATCGGCCCAGCCCGCCGGATGGATCACCGCAGCTTGCGCGCTGAGCAGAGAGTTCCACGACACATCGGCGGGCAGCGTCCAGTCGATCGTCGCATCTCCATTCGCATTGCGCGTAGCTTGCAGTTGCACTGACCGATTTCCGTAACGAAGCTCGAAACTCGTGCCCGAATACGGAAGGGCTCGATCGAATCGAAAGAGCACGTATGACTCCGCTCCCTGCTTCCGGACAAGCGTTGCAACTAAAGGCGGCTTACTTTGCCCTCGCCACCACTCGAATGACGGCGCAGAATTCGCTTGCCCGTCACCATACTCATGAAAGTCGCTCGCGTGCATCTTGACCGGCACAGCAACAATCGCGTCGATGGTCCCCGCCTTTGCCCATGCTTCATTCAGCGCACGACTGGTTGCATTTGCGATGATCGCCTCAGGACGCCATCGCGTTGCATCCACTCCGCCCCATGGAGTAGCAGCGCCTTCATATTCAGGCAGGCGCGGAACTGTTCGCGTCGTGAGCGCGTTGTCAGATCCGCCTCCCACGTCCCCTTGATCGCGATCCCCGCATCCGGCAAGACCGACGACTGCAGCAACGAGCCAGCGCTTCATTGGCCTACCGCTTTGCAACCGCGGAAGATCCAATTTCCGTACTCACCGATCTCGAATTTGATCGTGTTGTCGGATCCGCGATCAACGAGTCCGCCGAAAGGCAACGGTGTCTCGCGACCACGTCCCGGTGCGTAACCAATGAACTTGCTGAAATCAGAAGGACTGAAAACGCCCCGTTCCACACGCCCTTGAAAGACGAATTCACCCTTGGCGTTGGTCGGACATCGGTTCGGATAATATCCGCACTCCACACTATCTTGGAGCGTATCGATGGCTTGCGTGCTCCTGACGGCGAACTGAAGTTCACGCCGTTCGTTCGTGTTCACATCAACAACGGAACCATCGTTGCATTCGTAGATCTTCTGCCAATGTGCAGTCGTAAAGAGCGCGCCCTCCGATACCGATGACTCTTCGGTCCGGGGACCTCCTGAACAACCAATGGCTGAGGTTGCCATCGCGACCAAGATTAGAACTGTGGTTTTCATGGTGCTTCCTTAGGATTGCGATTGCGCAATCATGTGTGTGTCTTCATCACTCTTCAGCACGACGCATGCCATGAGGAAGTGCTCGCAGACCCAAAAATTCGTGGCCTTTTTGTGCCAAGCTCGACGCCTTACTGGCTCAAATTGACGAGGCGGCCCATTTTGGACCGGCGCAATTCAGGCCAGAGGTCATACTCCGTTCGCAATGTTCGGAGCGACAACTGGCTCTTCAATGACGACCCTTATTAACGATTCACCTGACGTCCTTCTTGTCTTGGACGTCGAATCGTTGCGTGTGGTCGATGTGAACCGCGGCGAGGAAGGTGCCTTCGGTTACCCTAGATTAACGCTTCTCGCGCTCGATGCATTTTCGCTTTTCCCTCGATGGTGGGATGCGGAGAAGACACTCAAGCCTGGCGCAGCTGTGGCCACGTTCGTGAAGTTGGCGGATGGAGTGGAACAGCCAGCTGACATTCGACTGTCGCGAAGCCGCGATAGTCAAGGGCGCGAGGTCATTCTCGCCGCGGTTCGAATGGACCGCGCATTGTCGGAGGTTGAGAAAGAACTCGCCGATGTAAACACGTACCTGCACGCGATCGTCGAGAACATTCCCGACATGATTTTCGTCAAGGATGCCGAGAGCCACGCCTTTCGCCGTTTCAACCGTGCTGGGGAGGAGTTGCTCGGATTCACGCGCGGCGAGCTCCTTGGCAAGACTGACCATGATTTTTATCCGAAAGAGCAAGCCGACTTTTTTCATCAAAAGGATCGCGACACGATCCTCGCGCACACGATTGTCGACATCCCCGTCGAGCCCATTCAAACAAAGTTCAAGGGCGAGCGGATGCTCCACACGCGCAAGATCCCCATCTACGACGACCGCGGCAAGCCTCTCTACTTGCTTGGGATTTCCGAAGACATCACCGAGCGAATCAAAGCCGAACAAGTCGCGCGTGAATTTGCCGATGTGGTTCGCTACCTTCGCGACGCGGTTGTGAGTTGGAAACCAGACGGACGGATTGCCTCGTGGAATCCAGCGGCGGAGCGACTCTATGGTGTGAGCGCTGAGCAAGTGTTCGGGCTGCCGTTTGAGCGGTTCGTTCCTGATGCGGAACTGCTCGCGTTTCGGCAGCGCGTTGAAGCGTTGCTTCAGGGCCGCGAGGTTGAAGTTACCGAAGTACTGAGGCTTGGCGCAAGCGGACGCGAGATTGAGGTGGAGGAAAGCACGTTCGCGATTTTGGACACCCATGGCCACGTACAACGCATCGCGAGTATCGCGCGCGACCTCAGCGAACTCGCGCGACTGCGGCGTGTAACCCAAGCGCTCAGCGAAGCTGCAGCTCCAACGACCAACGCGGCGCATGGTCCCGTTTCACCGATCATGGCCGAGGTACTGCATACAGCCGAGCTCGCAGCCCGCGATCGCGATGCAACCGTCTTATTGTTGGGTGAAACCGGAGCTGGCAAAAGTTGGATCGCTAGGCGCATTCATCAACAGAGCCCGCGAGCCGACAAACCGTTTTTTGAAATCAATTGCGCGGGGCTTTCCCCGCAACTTGTTGAATCAGAACTCTTCGGTCATGAACGCGGCGCGTTCACGGGCGCAATGGCGCAGAAGCGTGGGCTCGTTGAAACGGCGGAAGGCGGCACGCTTTTTCTCGACGAGGTGGCTGAACTGTCGCCCGCGATTCAGGCCGAACTTCTCACCTTTATTGACACGCGCAGATTTCGGCGCGTGGGCGGAATGCGAACGCTCTCCTCGGACGTAAGACTCGTGGCAGCAACGAACGTTGACCTCAAGACGGCCGTCGAAGCCGGTCGATTCCGACGAGACCTATTTTATCGTTTGAGCGTCGTGCCGATTCGCATCCCGCCTCTGCGGGAACGCATCGAGGAAATCCAGGCGCTGGCATCAGACGTTCTCGCGGAATTTGGACGACGATCAGGTCGGTATCATCAAGCGCTCCGAAAGGAAGTTATCGACGCGCTTGTCGGCTACAGCTGGCCGGGAAACATTCGTGAACTCCGCAACACACTCGAGCGGGCTCTTATTCTGTGCGCAGGTGGCGAAATTGAGGTGCGGCACCTGCCGATGGAATTGCATGCACCAATCCCTGGAGGCACGCCTCCAACCTCCGACACACTCGATCTCGGCACGCTTGAGCGCACGACCATCCTCCGC
>JAHFDX010000161.1:0-4465 GCA_023248785.1 Myxococcales bacterium | reverse complement strand
TGCGAAGGCAATCGCACGCGCGCGGCCGAACGCCTTGGCATCAGTCGCTCAACGCTCAAGCGAAAGTTGGCCTCGATGCGCGCCGATGAGCAAATACGCGAGCGCAGGTAGACGAGCCGGCTTCGACCAGCGCTCGCGCGATAGAGCCACCGTATCATCTACCCCGCCCGCCCGTGTCAGTCAGGCTGTGGACCGGTGGCCTCCCGGGCGAGCTGTGAAAAAGTGTCATCTCTCGCACCTCGTGTGAAACTGCGGTGTGCATTTCAGCTGGGATCCCGCAAAATCGGAGGCAAAAACTCGCCAAGCACGGAGTCTCTTTTGAAGAGGCGGCATCGACTCTGCTCGACCCGTTTGCGCTTGAGGCGCCTGACCTGCTCGACTCACGACGCACCATTGTGATCGGGATGTCGGGGCGGCACCGAATACTCTTCGTGGTAACCTTGGCTTGGGACACGGGCGATCGCATACGAATCATCTCGGCTCGCAAGGCATCGGCCTCCCAGAGGAAGAAATATGAAGAAACCCCGTGAAGACAGCTCGCGCGTTACGACTGGTCAAAAGCCACGCGTGGCAAGCTTGCGAGGCGAATGGCGATGGAAGGCAGCAATCTTCGGGCGCTCGACGATGATCTCGCAGCCGCATTCCCAGATTCTGCCTCGGTAAACACGGCCCTTCGCGCTGCCCTTGCGATGCGTGATGCCATGGTTCCGAGGCGTGCAACCCGCAAGCGCAACTCACGCGCTGCCTGAACAAACACGGCAAATCCGGCCCCCGAAACGTCCCTTGAACTGCTCCACAACTTAGGTTACCTTCCGCCCCCCAGTTGGTGGTTTTACAGAGCGCGGGACCCCATCCGGGGACCGCGCTTTTTGCTTTGTACGCACTGTTCTGTAGGCCCGCCAATTCGAAATCCCCATGAATCTCGCCCACCCACACGCAAATATCGACCTCGATGCCATCTCGGCGCTCGTAGGGCCGATCGCGCGTGCGCATGGCGCGGAGGTATCGGGCCTCGAATGGACGCGCGACATGTCAGGTTGGGTTTTGCGCGTGCTCGTGGAGAAAGCGGGCGCGACGGAGCACAAGCTGTCGACCCAGGAGGCGGCCATTGACCTTGGGGCATGTGCTGCCATTTCGCGCGAGCTGTCGCCAGCGCTCGACGTCGCCGAGTTGATTCCTTCGGCCTACGCGCTCGAGGTGGGCTCACCCGGCGTCGAACGCGAGCTTCGGACCGAACGCGATTTCGAGCGTTTTTGTGGCTCGCGGGCTCGCCTGCGCCTTTCACCCTCCTCGCCCGGAGCGCTCCGGGTGCTCGATGGAGTGCTGTCCTGTGTGCGCGATGGCAAGGTCGACGTGGAGGTTGGGCAGCGTACGCACACCATTTCGTTGGGCGACATCAAGCATGCGCGCCTCGTGTTTCAGTTTGGGCCGGCACCGAAGCCGGGCAAGACCCCTAAGAAGAAGAGTAACTGAGGTAAAAAATGGCCCTTCGACAAGAGCAGTCCGCATCTTCGGAACTGAGCCTTCTGCAGGCGATCGAGATGGTCGCGAAAGAAAAGGGGATCGAGCGCGCACGTCTTATCAAGACGGTCGAAGAAGCGATCCTCAAGGCTGCGCAGAGTGTGTTTGGTGCGACGCGCGAGCTCGAAGCCCGCTTCAACGACGCCACCGGGCAGGTCGACCTGTTCCAATACATGACCGTTGTTGACGACCCGTCGGATGAGGATCGCGAAATCGCCCTCGAAGATGCGCAAAAATTGGGACTGGAGGCTGAACTCGGCGAGGAGCTCGGCTTTCAAATTTTCTGGCATCCGTCGGATGCAAAGAAGGCGGCAGAACAAGATCGCGAATACGGCGATCTGCTTCGCGTGAAGCAAGCGCGCCAAGCGTTTGGTCGCATTGCGGCGCAAACGGCAAAGCAAGTGCTCATGCAGCGCGTGCGCGATGAAGAGCGCGACCTAATTTTCAACGAGTTCAAAGATCGCAAGTCCGAGCTCATCAAGGGTGTCGTTCGGCGATTCGAGAAGGGCAACAACATCATCGTCGATCTCGGTCGCACCGAAGGGATCTTGCCCTACCGCGAACAGACGCCGCGCGAGACGTATCGCCCGGGCGACCGAATCGTCGCGTTCGTGAAGGACATCGACAGAGAGGCACGCGGCCCGCAAATCATTTTGAGTCGCACGGATCCCAAGCTCGTCGAGAAGCTCTTCGAAGCGGAAGTGCCCGAGATTTATGAGGGAATTGTGCGCGTCGTGACATGTGCGCGCGAGCCCGGCGCCCGTTCGAAGATCGCGGTGGCAAGTCGCGATGCAGATGTCGATCCCGTGGGCGCATGCGTTGGAATGAAGGGCGCGCGTGTTCAAGCCGTTGTCCAAGAACTGCGCGGTGAGAAGATCGACATCGTTCCGTACGATCGCGATCCGGCGCGGTTTGTATGCGCGGCCATTCAACCTGCAGAGGTGAACAAGGTCATCGTCGACGAGGCAGACGGTCGCATGGAACTTGTCGTCCCCGACGAGAAGCTCTCGCTCGCGATCGGTCGCAAGGGCCAAAACGTGCGCCTTGCGCATCAATTGACGGGTTGGAAGCTCGACATCATTCCCGAATCGAAGTTCCGCCAGATGGAGGAAGAGGCGGTTCGCACGCTGCAACAAGTGAGCGGCGTGACCGAGAACATTGCGCGATCCATGTATCGCCTTGGCTTCCGCACGCTTGAAGAGCTTGCCGAAGCCAGCGAACAGGAACTTGCAGCGATCCCAGGTCTTGGCGGCGCGGAACTCGCAACGCGCATTCGCGGCGAGGCCGAGGCCATTATGGAGACGAATCGTCAAGAGCGCATTCGCGAGGCATCCACGCGAACCGAGCCGCTTACCGAACGCGAGCGCATGTTGTTCGTTCGCGGAGTCGGTGAGCGCACGGTGCAGCTTCTCGAGGAGGCCGGGTACCGGCGCGTAGAAGACTTGCGCAACGAGGAAGAAGACAAGCTTGCGATCAAGACGGGGCTAGGTCTTCGCAAAGCGCGCGCGATAAAGCTCGGCGTCGATGTCTTTTTGACATCGGAATCCAAGGTCATTGAGGACGCCCGTCAGAAGAGCGCCACACACGAGGTTGGAGCGCAATAAGACCCGATGATGTCCGCCGCAACCCTGACCACGACCAAGCTCACCCGCACCTGCGCGGGCTGCTCAGCGAAAGCGGAAGGCGAGGCTCTTTTGCGCGTCGTTCGAGTCGACGCGTCAACGATTGCGGTGGACCTAAATCAGCGAATGGTTGGACGAGGCGCTTACGTGCACCCGACTGCGCAATGTGTCCAACGCGCGATTCGGGGCGGATTTGCCCGTTCGTTCGGTGAAAATGTAACTGTGTCTATGCCAATATTTGCCAACCAAGTTGTGCGTGGCGCGCATCGAAAAATGCAAGGCCTGTTGTTGGCGGCACACCGTACGCGTTCGCTTCTTGTAGGAGCCGATTTGGTAGAGCGACGCGTTTCAGAGGACCACAACGACCTTCGCATCGTGCTTGCGCGTGATGCGGGATCAATTGCGACATCCAATTGGATTCAGGAAAGGGTTGCAAAGGGACGCGTCATGGCGTGGTCAACGCGCCATGAGTTAGGGCGATGGCTGGGGCGAAGCGAAGTAGTCGTTTGCGCCACTACAGATACGCGAATCGGAGCCGCACTCGAAGGGGCGTACGGTTTGCAAATCACGTTCGAAGCACTCGAACGATTAGAGGCGCAGAGCGTCTGACGCGATCTGCAAGAAGGAACTGGCATGCAAGCTTCCGGAGGTTCGATGAGCAAGGTGCGCGTCTACGAGGTTGCGAAGCAACTCAACTTGGATCCGAAGGCGGTTGTGGCACTTTTCCACGCTGTTGGAATATCGGACGTTCGCAACCACATGAGCTCGGTCGAGGTGGAAGCCGTCGAACGTGTGAAGCGCCACCTCGAAAAGCAGCGCACGCACGACGTCGTCGAGGAAAAAATTCGTCCGACGGTTGTGAAGCGGCGTGCGGTCGCGAAGGCGGCTGCCAGCTCGCCACCATCGGGAGGTCCGGGATCGGTAGCCGCGCCCTCGGCGACCCAGATGCCTTCGCCCCGGCCTTCGTCGCGCGGCTTCGACGACTTCGACGCACCCTCCGTACATGGACATGGGCTCGAGCCCATGGATGCAACCGCGGTGGCTCCACACCCTCCCTCCGTGCGGGACGTGTCGTCCTCCATCGCAAGCGAACGTTCCAGCGTCCGCGATGTGTCGCAAGCGCCGCCTCCACCCCTTTCGGAACGTCCGATTCCATCGGAGCGTCGAAGTGCACGCGATATGCAGGCGAGCTCATCGGGCATGGGCAGCATGACCAACTTGGGAAACTTCGCACCCGAGTCACAAATTGCTCCCGCTTCGTTTGCGCCGCCGCCCGAGTCAGCCGGTCGATTGGCAGAAGTGGCCTCTTTTGATTCCGGCCC
>JAHFDX010000800.1 GCA_023248785.1 Myxococcales bacterium | reverse complement strand
CATCGAAACGTTTCGCGCGAAGATAAACAGCTGCCAGGCGCGCTGGAGGGTTGTAATCGGTCGGGGTGGCCCGCTCGCTTTCGTTCAGGAGTGAAATCGCCTTTTCCATTTCCCCAAGTTCGAGGCAAGCGAGCACACGATGCGCCTCGAACACCGCACGCACGCGCGGTTCGGTTGCCTTGGCGGCTTGTGCATCGAGAAACGCGAGCCACTCGCGAGCAACCCGCTCAATTTCTATCGAAGGTGCTTTGCGGTCTCGCCACGCACTCACGACGGTCTCGAAGAGGCCAGATCGATCATCGGGCAGCAGGGTCTTCGCCGTGCGTGCCATTTCGAGCGCGAGTTGTTCGAGCTCTTCCTCTTTCGAGTGAGCCTCACTCGCACAGCCAATTCCGGTCGCAACCACGTTGGCCTTGGATGTTGATATCGGCAGATGCTTCGCATACTTCAACGCAACAGAGACACACCGCGCGTGCTTCTCACTTTCGGAGAGAACCGCCGTAAGCGCATCGACAACTGCCGCGGTGTGTCGCCACTTGGGTGGGACTTCCGCGATCGCGCGCTCGTATGCGGCAATGGCTTCGTCAAGACGTTGCTTGGCACTCGCGCGATCTCCTTCAATTTTGTATTTGAGCGCGGCCGCTGTATCCGCCGCATGAGATGTCCGCACATCATCCAAAAGCTGTGCGAACTCATCAACGGTTAACGCACCCAGCCATCGCAAGAGCGGCTCGCCCGTCTTTGGGTCGATCACCCAGATGGTCGGAAGACCCGTGATCGGATATCTGGCCACAATGCTCGTATTTTCCGGCTTGTCGACATCGATGCTCGCAAACACAAATTCCGACTGCTTCTGAGTGATTTTCGCGTCGACAAGCACCGTCTCTCGGAGGCTTCGGCACGTGTGACACCACGGGGCCCATGCATCGAGGACCAACGGAACACTCCGCGCGCGCGCCTCGGCAAACGCGCGAACCGTGTTGTCCTCAATGATGCCCGAGCCCGGATGCGTCGGGGGTGGCGCTACACCCGAACCGCACGAGACAAGCCACGTTGCACACAAAAGGGCCGCAATTTGGCGCATTGCGCGAGCCTAACCCAAGTTGTTCGTCCCGGTTGCGCTTCAGACACAACAACCCCGTATCAAAGCGTTGACCGCAACCTCGGGCGCGGGCAAGGAGTCCCGTCATGCGATTTTGGATGATCGGGACAGGCTTGGCGCTCGTCGCAAGCTGCAGCAGTGATCTAGCAAGTACATACGTACCCCCAGCGGTTTCGGCGAACGACGCCGGAGGGACGGACTCCTCGGCGAACATAGACTCCGATGCGGCCGTCGACGCGAGCTCCGACAGCAACGGGGATTCATCGCCTCTCGCCGAGACCCGGATTGTCATCCATTATCCGAATGCCGAACGCCTTTCCCTTCGCGGATCGGGCGCTGGCCTACGTTGGGAATCCAACACGGCGCTCACGGCAATCGATACCAACACGGTTGCGTGGAAGAACGCCAACGTCACGAGCCCAATCGAAGTGAAGCCCGTGCTCGAAGCATCAACGTGGTCGCGTGGACCGAATTACCGCGTAGCGCCCAATCGTGAAACGCACCTCTACCCGCACTTCGTCAAAACCGCGGGCACCGTGTCCACACGTTGGCCGACTTTCAAATCGACCACGCTCGGAAACTCGCGCGCCGTATACGTGTACTTCCCGCCAACGTACGACGAGAACACCGAGGCTCGCTTCCCCGTGGTGTACATGCATGATGGGCAGAATCTCTTTGATGCAGCCCTCGCTTTCGGAGGCAATGAGTGGAAGGCCGACGAGGCGATGGACACGGCGACCGAAACAGGATCAGCTCGCGAAGCCATTATCGTGGGAGTGTCGAACACGAGCGCTCGCATGAGCGAATACACGCCCGTAAGCGACCCCGACAATGGCGGAGGAAACGGCGATGCCTACCTCAACATGCTCGTTACCGAGCTCAAGCCGATGGTCGACAAGGAACTGCGCACGATGCCCGAGCGCGAGAACACGGCCATCATTGGTTCATCGCTCGGCGGACTCATCTCGTCCTATGCCGGAATCACCAAGC
>JAHFDX010000799.1 GCA_023248785.1 Myxococcales bacterium | reverse complement strand
ACTTCCCCGTGGGGGTTGCCGTATCGAAGGGCGGTGGGGTCCTCTACGTCGCCAACAGCGACTTTGATCTGCAGTACAACGGTGGCACCCTCCAAAGTTACGATCTGTTGGGCATTCGTGAGCACACCGCGCGCACCATGGCCAATCCGGCCGACCCAGCATTGCCCCTTGTGTACCCGCCTTCGACTGCGCAGTGTTCCCTCGGATCCATCCCCGTGTATCGAGGCGACGGTTCCGGTACACGCCAGGCGATTGGCCAGACGTGCGCGCCGCCCGTCCAGTCACATCCGTACCTCAGGGACAGCGCGGTCGTCAGTGCGTTTGCAACGGATCTTCGGTTGTCGACGTCGGGCAATCGTCTCTTCTTTCCGGTGAGAGGCAACGCCTCGGTCATGTGGGCGGACGTTGTGCCGGATGATTCAACGCAAGTCGCGTCCTCGGCCAACTTCTCAATGGATTGCGGCGTGCGTATTGATGGGCGTTGCGATGCGCTCCATCAAGCGGGTGTCGTCGCGACCGAGCCCGGAAACACGCGCGGCCTTACATTGCCGGGCGAACCGTTTGGGATGGCGTTCTTGCCGGATGACACCGGCATCGCGCTGACGCATCAAACGGCCACATACACGAGCTTCGTGTTGAGTGGCCTAGACCCAACCGGCACGCGTCTGTCGTCGCCTTCGCTCCAATATGTAACTGATGGTGTTCCAAATGGCGGAAACGGCATCGCGTCTGTGCCTCATGACCCGGACGCGTATCCCGAGTGCGCGCTCGATGGTGCAAGCGAGGGCTGCATGCGCACGAATCCGCGGCCAGCGTTTTTGCAGACAAGTCGCAGCGCCGGTTCGCTTGTCCTCCTTCGTCACTACAATGACGACGGGACGAAAGGCGCAAGCTCGCAGTACCGTCCGTACTTGGTTCCCGAGCGAACCTTCAACTTAGCAGCTACGTCTGTCGGCTTTGACCTCCGCGGCATCGCCTTCGATGCGAGCTGTCGTGTTGCATGCAGAGCGCGGATTTCCGCCGGTCTTTCCGACATCGACCAAAGGAACGCGAAGACGGAGTGCGCGCGACTGCCGGCCCGTGTGTTTGTGGCGAACCGATCGACCAGTAATTCCTATGGATCACTGCTTGTCGGCGAGGTCGGTCAAGTGCGTCGGGATGGTACGTTCGATGCCGACGAGTTTCGCCAGATCACGACTATCCCGATGCTCGGCGGTCCTTCGCGCGTGCATCTCGCGCCCATCGTCGATGTCGATGGCAATTTAACCCTGAAAGTTTTTGTGGTCGGGTTCGACTCAAATCGCATCACCATCGTCGACCCGGTATCACTTCGCGTGGAGACGTCGGTGATCGTCGGTCAAGGTCCGTATGCGCTCGCGTTTGATCCATTCACCGAAAGCGACGCAGCGGCTCGCAAGACCGTCGAAGTCGATCCGCGTATCCAAGCGCCATTGTCTGTACTTCGGTATCAATTCGCGTACGTCGCGAGTTTCACGAATTCGTACATACAAGTGATCGATTTGAACAACGCCGGGCAGAGCCCAACCTTTGGCAAGGTTGTCTTTACCCTTGGCGCGCCGATCTATCCGAAGGGCACCCTGTGAACACGAACCGCGTTCCACGCGTTTTGCTCCATCTTGGGGTCCTGGGCACGGTTTGGGGCTGCCAGCAGCAGGTGGTCACGGTTCCAGAACGCACCTTCGAAGGCGCGGACCAAATCGAGGTGATGTGCCTTCACGCCTACGACACGGCGCCGGATGGCACCCTTGCCGCGCGCATCCCTGAAGGGGCGGACAGCAGCGCATGTTCGCCCATGCCCGTGTCCCCGGTCGACAGTGACTATACCGCACGCACGTATCGCAACTTCGCGCTCGTTACGCAGACCGTCCGTGGCGAAGTCGCAGTTGTCGACCTTGTTGAGGGTCGCGTCGTCGATACCGATGTGACGACACCGGGAATTAATCTTCTGCCGATCGGAGCAAACCCTACCGGCATCGCGGCGGAACCTCAGCGTCGCTCGATATTTGTCGCGTCCGCCGAGGTCAACAAGTCGGCTATCTATATGATCCCGACGTCGCAACTCTTCGGCAACGC
>JAHFDX010000160.1 GCA_023248785.1 Myxococcales bacterium | reverse complement strand
ATGACACGAAACCATGATGTGTTTCGCCTTGCCGGACTCTTTGATCGCAAGGGCGGCATCCAAAATGCGTCGCGACGGCAGGTCGTTCCACCATCCGAGGGTGAGCACATCGACGTAGTCAGTTTGGAGCTCGCGCAACGCGCAGTTAAGCGATGGCTTCATGAGCATACCGGCGCGCGTGTACGTCTCGACAGCCACCACAAGATCCTCTCGACGCGTGCGCGATATGTTCGCAATGGCGCGCCCAAACTCAGGCTTGCGACGCGAACCCCAGAACAGAAAATTGATTCCCCGTTCGAAGGCACCTTCGATGTCGCCAGAGGTCATGCCGTAGCTCGACCCGAGTGCAAGCGGCATCACCTGAAGGCCGGTGCGACCAAATGGAATTTTCTTCCAACCAAAACCCATCTGTTCGCCGTAGCGGAAGGCTTGCGTCACCGCGCGTCCCGACGACGTCGCCTCTTCGTCCAAGTCTTGGTTACACACGCGGCAACTAGTATGATCAAAGACATCATACGGTTACCGCTTTGGTTACCATTTGGTAACCGGACACGACCACATATGACCCACAATTCATTGCTATTACCAAGGCACATCTCTGGCCCAAGTTCTGCACAATGGCGAGGCTGGAGGTAACCATGAATTGTATTCAACGCCACACTCCCGTTCACGCACGCTTCTTCGCAACGCTCGTAGCGCTTGGCGGACTGGGTGCGATTTCCGCATGCACGGGCCGAGTCGAGACAACGGGTGCGGCGGCTCCGAATACCACCAACACGCCGGGAGATGGCACCTCCGCCAATGGCCCTACCACTTCAGGCAACGCTTCAAGCAGTGGAAGCGTGGTTCCAACCGCTTACGACGGACAGGGGTTCGTCGTTCACGAGTGGGGAACGAACACCGTGGTCGTTGGTTCGGATGGATCGCTGCAAGTGGGCATGCACCACGAGGAAGAAGGCCTGCCGAGTTTTGTGTACGACCGGATAAAGTCGAACAAGCAAGACGGCGTTCCCGCCACTGACAAACTGGAAACGCCCGTCACCTACTTCTATTCGGACAAACCGCGAAAAGTAACCGCCAAGGTCAACTTTCCGAAGGGCGTGCTCACGCAATGGTATCCACAGGTTGTTCAAACGCTACCTGTGGTTGGGTGGCCGATGCAGGGTACTGCGGTTGCCGATCCGGCGCTCGATCGCACGTTCGCGTTCGGGTCCGAAGCGTGCCGCTCAAAGTTCGGAACACCGGCTAACGGTCTGCTCGACTGGGGCACGATTGAAATTCTCGGCCCTGGTGAGGCAGCGTCCGTTCCTGCAGCTCCACTCGACCAATACACGTGGAGCTATGCCCGCGACGTGAAGGCCAACGTCATTCGCAATGCGCGAGGGCAGCATGAAAACTACTTGTTCTATCGGGGACTCGGCAACTTCGAGCAACCAGCGCTTGTAACGACCAAAGCTCTTGGCAAGCTAACGCTCACAAACAAATTCACAGCTTCGGTCTCCAGTGTCTTCGTCATCCACGTGGAGAGCCGGGGAGGCAGCTTCAATGAGTATCAGGGCGAAGTTGCATCAGGACGTTCTCTTGAGAGAGAGGTGCCCACCATTGGAAAGGAGGATCTCGATTCGTACGCCGAGTCGCTAGGCCAGGCTGTAACGAACGCACTCGATCGCTCGGGGCTTTACCACGATGAAGCCGTTGGGATGGTCAACACATGGAAGCGACAATGGTTCCGCACGCCGGGGACACGCGTTCTTTACATCGCGCCACAATCGTGGACCGATGCCGTGTTGCCGCTAACCATTACGCCAAAACCCGACAAAACGACCCGCGTTCTTCTTCTACGAATCGAAGTCATTTCGCCAGAGGTCGAGGCAAAGGATCTCGAAGGCCTCCAGCGCTTCGCGGGTGCGACTTCAACGTCCGATGGCGAAACGTACTTCCGCGCACTCGGGCGCTTTGCAGAACCCCGTCTGCGCAGAGCCCTTTCGCTTGCATCGCTCGACTCGAAATTTGCCGATGCGCAACGAGGTGCAGTGTCGTTTCTCGAAACCATTGCCACGAAGGAAACTTCGTCCGCGCACGGCGAATAGGATGCACTGAATGACACGGGAGCACGTCGCCTTATTGACCCACGCACGTTACATTTGCGGTGAGTCACTTGGCCAAGGGGGCCAGGGGTGCGTGCTCCGTGTCACCGATCGCGAAGCCCCCTTGCGCGCGCTGGTCGCAAAAGTTTGGCGCGCACACACCTTCCCCGAGAACACGCTGGCGGGGGAGTTCGCCTTACTCAAACGTCTGCACATTGCGGGTCTCGTTCAAGCACACGATTTCGGCCGCGATGAGAAAACAAACGCGCCGTTCCTTGTCGAAGACTACGTCGACGGCATCGCATCCGAAGCGTTCATTCGAGTTGAAGCGGCCGGTCACAAAAAAAATGGTCGCCTCTGGAGCATTCTTGGTGATGTTGCCGTAACGCTTGCGAGCCTCCATGGGGCTGGCTTTGTCCACGGCGACATCAAGCCGCCGCACATTCGCGTGAAAGCCGACGGGCGGGCTGTGCTGCTCGATCTTGGAGCCGCCATTGTCTACACGCGTGGCGCACCCGAGGCACTCGGCTTCACGCGTGGCTTTGTTGCGCCTGAGGTCTTCGCAGGGGGTCACGCATCGCCTCGCAGTGATCTTTTTGGCCTAGGTGCAACAGCATGGGCGCTCGCGGCGGGGACAATCCCATCTCAAGCGCTGCGCGCCAGCGAACTTCGACGGCTCGCACCGTGGGTCGAACCGTTGCTCGCAGATCTCATCGAAAATTTGCTCGCCCCCCATCCCGCGGACCGACCCGCCTCAGCTTACGACGTCCTTTATCAACTTGGCGTTGCAGGCCAGGGCATGCGCGACGCGTTGGCGCCACCCCCCGCGCCGATCGGCCGCGATGCTGAACTACGCGCCCTTCTCAACGCACCGGCATCGAGCGTTCGTTACGTAGTGGGACCAAGCGGGATCGGCAAGAGCCATTTGCTACGAGAAGCAACCACGCGCGCGCTTCTCCTCGGTCAGACCACGAGGCACATCGCATTTCCGACCTTGGACACGACATTCGTGCGTCGACTTGTCTCCTATTTTCGAGGCGATGCAGCCTCGTGGCCCTTTGTTGGAGCTCGGCCAGAGGACACTTGGATCTTTCTGGATGATCTTCACGCAGCACCTCCGGATTTTGTAACATCCATTGACTCATTTCGATGCCGGGCCAAATCAAAAGAGAGCCCGAGGATCATTGCCGCCATGCGTTCAGCTCCTGATGGGGCGGAGACTCTTGTGCTTTCGCCTCTCGACGAAACATCGCTTCACGCACTTTGCAATGCGCTGCATGTTACCGACGTCGAGAGCCTCGTTCGGCATTCAAATGGAAACCCCGGTTGGATTGTGGCGGCATTGGGGCGCATTCCATTGACGCGTGACACAGCGCTTGAACGACTAGCCCACGTTTCAGCGGCCGGGTGTCAATTGCTCATCGATCTCGCTCTTCTCGGTGGGTATGCCCCGGCGACGCTCGTCGAGGCGCACTCGGCCGACGCCATTTCCGAACTTCTACGCGAAGCGCTCATGACACGTCGCACAGACGAGTTTGCGCTTGCCGAACCAACTCTCGCATCGGCGCTCGCAACCACACTCGCCTCATTCGACGACATCGACCGGCTCGCGGACTCACTGCTTGCCTCCCAAGACGCGACCGTTGCGCAGTTGATGGCTCTCGCTTCTGCGGACAAGCCACCCACTCGCCGCATCGAGGTGCTGGAGCGCGCCGCAGACCTTGCGCGCATCTCTGGGCTTGGAGCCGAGGAATTGGATGCACTCTTTGCCCTCGCCGCGAGTGCGGAAAGGCGTTCACCCGAGCTCTTGTGTCGCCTCGACAGGCTAACCCGAGACGCCGGAGCCAGCCACCCGCAGATAGTCCAGTGGCTTGACGAATTGTCACAGTCATCAACAAAACTTCGACCTCTCGCGTTGCGACGTCGGGCCGAACAGTCGGCTCGCGCAGGTGCGGTGGAGGCTGCGCGAACACTTGCGGGCGACGCACGTGCGATCGCGCACAAGCTTGGAGATGCAGCAGGTGTTGCGCTGTCCATCGGCACGCAAGGCGCAGTCGAGCTCTTCGCCGCGGACTGGGTGCGGGCACAAGCTCTCTTGACCGAAGCGCAGCATCGACTTTCGACGCTTCGTGACGCCGACGTCGACGTTGAGGAGCGTGCGCGTGTCGAACACAACCTCGGCGTGGTGATGCTCTACCGAGGCGATGCGAACGCGGCAGCCACACACCTTGCGCAGTCGCTTGAACGAAAGCGAGCCCTCGGCGATCGCGCGGGGGTGCGATCAAGCTTACTCAACTTGGGGCTTGCGCACTCAAAGGGCGAACGTTTCGCGGAGGCAGAGACGGCCCTTTGCGAGGCTCTTGCGCTCGCTCGATCGCTTTCCCAGACGGCCGGGCGCGCGTGGACCCTTGCCGCACTCGCCGACCTCGAAGTGCACCGCAAAAATGCCCACCTTGCGGAGCGATTCATTGCGGAGGCCGAAACGCTGGGAGATGCAATTCCGGCAGTTGTTCAGACCGATCTCATCCTGTTGCGAGCCGAGGTCGCGCTGCTCGACGGTGACGGAAAACGCGCACAAGCGATTGTTGCACGAGTTCCTTCCGCTTCTCGTACAGCGGACACCCTGGTCGGCGTGCGTTCCCTTCTCATTGAAGCCGACGCGTATCTTTCCACGCTGCCATCCACCCCCGCCCGAGCAAAGGAAGCGGCAGAACGTGCGTATACCCAAGCAAGCGCCGCTGGACTACACGAGCTGGAACAACGTGCTCGCGCGATGATCGCACGCGCCGATGGAGAGGAAGACGTCGTCATGCAAACGCCCGGCAAACCGAACGCGAATGACTTCGTATGGGAATGGCTCAATCATGTGGCAAAGGGAGCGCCGCTCGTCGAGATTGCGCATGAACTTGCACGCCTCATCGCGACATCAGCGCGAGCAGAGCGGGCGTTCGTTGCATACGTTGCAAACGATGGAACGTTGAAGGACGCCTGGGGAGTCGATCTCGATGGTCTCGTCATTGCGGATGCGAACAAGCGCGTCGACCCAGCGACGCTCGCAGCCTCCTTGAACGCGCCGGGGGTCCTCTACCAACGTGACAACCCTACGGCCGGCGGTCGAGGTTCGCGTATGGCGGCCCTTCACAGAGGATCCCAGATGAGCGCGATGGTGGTCGTGGAACACCGTTTTCGCACGGGCCATTTTGACGCGATCGATGAGGTGTCGCTTCGCAAGTGGGCCACACTCGCAGCCGTCGCGATGCAACTTCGCGCCCCCCAATCGTCGGCGGAAAGTGCAAGCTCTTTGCACGACTCTGCGCCTCCCGCCGAGAGCACCAGCGTGCGTGGCGTCTACGGCGACTCCACATCGACGGGAAGGCGCACGCCGTCCCGCCAGTACCCCGCTATCCTTGGATCAAGCCGAGCGCTACGGAGCGCTCTTGCACGCCTCGATGCAGCGGTTGAGTCTGACTTGCCAGCCCTCATCGTAGGCGAAACAGGCGTCGGTAAGGAACTCTTCTCACGCGCACTTCACGACTACGGCTCACGGGCAAAAAAACCGTTCATCGCGATCAATTGCGGTGCCATTCCCGATGCCCTCTTCGAAGCCGAGCTCTTTGGCCACGCCCGCGGTTCGTTCACAGGTGCGGATCGGGCGCGCGCGGGACTACTCGTTCAAGCCGAGGGCGGGACGCTTCTTCTTGATGAAATCGGAGAGCTTCCCGTTTCAAGGCAGGCCGTGCTTCTTCGTGCGCTCGAAACGCGCCGCTATCGACCTGTAGGAAGTGACGAAGAGCGTACCTTCAACGTGCGCATTGTGGCAGCCACGAGCCGCGATCTCGAGAAGGCTGTGGCGTCGGGTTCGTTCCGCCGCGATCTTCTTTATCGTTTGAACGTGCTCGAGATTCGAGTGCCTGCGCTGCGAGAACGACGAGATGACATCCCTCTTCTTGCGACCTCCTTTCTTGATGTGGCAGAGGCGCCCTCGGACATTGCGGCAGACGCGATGGCGGCTCTCATGGCGTACGATTGGCCAGGGAATGTCCGCGAACTCGAACATACGTTGCAACGGCTCGCAACGATGAATCTGAGCACGATCGAGCGACGTCATTTGTCTCGCCCGATCCGCGCCGCGATTAGGGCCACACCGCACGCAGCGCCATACTCAAAGGGGGGAACGCCTCCCAGCGAACGCACGGAAGTCGAGCGAGCCCTCAAGGAGACGCAAGGAAACATCACCCACGCAGCGCGCGTTTTGGGACTTACGCGACATGGGCTAAAGAAACGAATGACACGACTGGGAATGCGAGAGGCAAAATAATGAACACGCCGTCTGCGCTTGCAATAACGCTTCTCGTACTTGGGGCGTGCAGCCCCAATGCTTCGCCTTTGAGCACGGCCGATAGTGGGTCGGATGTGAAACCAGATGCGCCCGCGCGGGCGTGCAGTGCGGATGCAGTACGCGGAATAGAGGTGGCGCAGGCACGCGCCGAAAACCCGCTCGATCCTATTGGGTATCTTCCGTACGCAATACGTAATTGCACACTCGTGTACGTCGCGAAGTCACCAAGCGAGCTTCGAATTCGCGATCTCTCACTCGGTCAAGAATCAGTCCTCGCGTCGGCTGACTTAACGCCTCGTCGTCCGACAATAGGAGAAGGGTTCGTCGCGTGGGAAGGCAATCTCAATGGAAAGTCGGTCATTCAACTTTCGATCAACGGCCAGACCACAACGTTGAGCGGTCCCTGGGATCACGCGGGCGAGCCCAGGGCGTCCGGGGACGCGGTCGTGTTCACCGCATGGTCGGATGTCGACACGAACAGCGATACCGATGTGTACCTTTGGGCGCGATCTACGAATGCAATCACAGCCATCGCCACAGGGCCGGGGCAACAACGCTTCGCCGACGTGTCCGCAACGCACGTGGCCGTCACTGATTTCTCCGAAGATCCAAGTGGCACTTACGATCCCAATATCGCGAAATTAGCCGACGTCGTCGTCTACGAACGCAGTTCGCTCTCAAAGACAGCTCGCACTCTTTCGGGCAAGCAGGCGTTTCCGCGTCTCGCGGACAATGGTTTGGTGGTGTACCTCGACTGGGGGCTCATTCATCCTGAACCAAAAATGAACGCGTACGGGCTGCGAATCGGGTCCATCACACAAGACACCAGTTTCGATCGCAACGTTAAGGACGACGCAATTCATAACTACAATCCTCACGATTTGCCGTCCGTAGCAAATGGCCGGGTGCAATGGGTTGATTCGACTGCCGATGGAATCAGTATGTTTGAACGCGTCCTCGATCTGTCTGCCCCCGCCACCAGCGTTCTTGCGGGGAACCTTATCGGCCCCGCGGGCGGCGAGACCATGACGCTCGTGGGGTCCATTACCACCTCGGGAACCGTAGAACTCGTCGCGATCGCTCACTAATTCTCAACGAAAAAGACTGCTCTCCTTAACGAGCCTCATCGCTTTCGAATGTCTTAACGACGACGTCGACCGCATGCGCATCATCCAGGATTTCCCCAAATTCGCGATTATTGTGCAACCCCCCATTGGTGAAGTTCTGCGAACCCAAGAAGACCTTGGAATCTGACAGAACCGCCTTGCCGTGCAAATAGTGCTTACGCAAAAATTGGGCGTCGATCCCCGCTTTGTTCAGCGCATCGATGGCAGGTTGGTTGGGCGGCGCGCCTCCGCCAAATGCAGGTTGATATCCAAGAAGGACTCGGGCTTCTACCCCTCGGTTCTTCGCC
>JAHFDX010000798.1 GCA_023248785.1 Myxococcales bacterium | reverse complement strand
GCCATCCAGCTTGGGGCTCGAGCAAAAGGGCTTCGCGCACCATTCCAATGGGGTTGCAGGTCATGAACACGTGTCGAAAGTTGATGCGCCATCCAGACGATTCGCCAATGCAGTACCAACTTCCGTGGAAGTGTTGCCTCAATACCTCGCCAAAATAGGCGCCCGCTGCATCCTGGACGAGTTCGAGCGCCTCCGGACGAATGGCGAGTTCCGCGCGGGAATCTGCAACGTATTGGTCGAGAATGCTCAACGTATCCGGTGAAAAATCGAGCATGATGCCGTAGCGTGTTGTGGCATACCGAACGCACGCTGCAGCAAGCTCCGCGATCCTCGTTGGAGGCGGCGGTGGAGGGTCTTCCGGAGGCGGCGGTGTTTCGTCCACACCGGCGCCATCGTCTGATGCATCAGCAAATTCCGCATGTCCTGCGACATCGTCTGAAGGGCTTTGTCCCTTGAGGGTACTCATCACCCGGCCGTATGATGCGAAAGGAGCGCGGTATCAAGCCCTAAGCGCTCCCTTCGGAGATGGCATGCGATTGGGTGTGTTCAGCGACATACATGCAAATTTTGAAGCGCTAAGCGCCGTGCTGCAGGCATATCGCTCCGAGCGAATCGATATCTTCTACTGCTTGGGGGACACAGTCGGGTATGGCGGCTCACCGAACGAGTGTGCGGATCTGGTGCGCGAGGTGGCTGAGCGAACGATCTTGGGAAACCACGACGCTGCCGTCGCAGGCCGCATGGACTACTCGTACTACTACGAGGCTGCACGCCACGCGCTCGATACGCACGCGATGATGCTCTCGGACGACAACGCGGAGTGGCTACGCAACCTGCCTTACGAAGTACGCCTCGATGAGCACGATGTTCTTCTGTGTCACGGATCGCCTGTGCGCCTTGAAGAGTTCGAGTACATCTTTGCGCCCGAGCAAGCACGCGAGTGCCTTGGCATCTGGGAGCGATTGGGGCACATCACGCTCATCGGCCATTCCCACTTGTGCAAGGTCTTCGCGCTAACGAAGACGAGCGTGGAGGAGCTTCCACCGACAGACTTTGTGCTCGAGCAGGGCAAGAAATACATCGTGTCGGTCGGTTCCGTCGGGCAGCCTCGCGATTTTGACAACCGTGCGAGTTACACAATCTACGACACGACGGAAAAGCGCTTCGAGTTTCGCCGCATCGAATATGACATCGAGCTCGCCGCAACAAAAGTGCACCGCGCGAAGCTCGATCGAAATTTCGCGTTCCGATTGTCGATTGGGGTCTAGGGGGCTTAGCCCTCGTAGGTTTCGTCTTGCTCGATGCGTGAGAGTACCCAGTCGAAATCGCCCGTCGTGATCTTCGCTTTGCAGTGCGTGCAACTGCCAGCCATGTTGACCTGAAGTGGCGCTCCGCAGTTCGGGCAGCCAAGATCCGATCGCGGCGCTCCCTTACGCTGTGTTCCGCGAATCAGAGTCCAATACTCCGTGTACCTTCGCAACTTGCGGTTGCTTCCGGAAACCACGCGCCGATTTCCATCGATTGTGTAGTCGAGACTCTGCGCAAAAACGCGCACAGTGATCGCATCGTAGAACTTGTCGGTCGTGACGCGCGCCAGGTCGATCTTCGTGATCTCTGACCTCTCGATCACGTTCCAAAGACCCGCACGTGTGTACGTTTGCACCCAATATTGCTGCGTCTCGAAGAGGTTGTCGGTGAGCAGCGCGCGCATCTTGGTCAAATCACGGTTGGTCCACGCGACTTGGAATTCTTGGAAGATCGTGTTTACGCGCGCCAAAAAGGCGGGCTGCGTAAACTCCGGATCGCGTTGGGAAAGTTCAACCATTCGAGCGTGCGCTTGTCGATCCACGCGCGTGGGCTCGTCGGTTCCTTCCTCCTCCGTGGTTGCTGTGAGCATCGGACCACGCGCTTCGCGTGCAAGAACATCCACGCGCGTGACGAGCCAATCGAAGTTCCCCGTGGCGACTTGTTGCTTGCAGTACTTGCAACTGCCCGCCATCACGTGCTCTTGCGGCGCTCCGCAGTTGGGGCATCCGAACACACGCGCGCGATCGGGCGTGCGCGACACCACACCAACACGTCGCTACAGCCACCATTGCT
>JAHFDX010000797.1 GCA_023248785.1 Myxococcales bacterium | reverse complement strand
TTTGGGGGTGACGCAGATGGTTCCCGCGCAACAATAGATGGCATCCGGATTCTTAGGGTTGCACTCGAGGCAAATGCGTTGCGCAGTCTCCCCGCTGCAATCGACTGACTCTTTCGTGCGCACGATCGACCTCAACGCCTCCTCCTCCGTCCCGGTTGACTCTGCAACTTCGGTGGATTCGTTTTGCCGTTCTTCGCCGCCATTCGATGTACCTGATGAACATCCAACTGAAACGGAGGCGACGAGCAAGACCGAGCCAATGATTGAGAGCGTCTTCGCTTGTGTGAGTTTCATGCAATCTCCTTCAGTGCATCCGTTGTGGCATGCCGCAATGGCAGAGCGCGATAACTCGCATGGGGATATTGACTTTGTCGAACCGCGTGCCTCGCACCACGTCGAAGCGTTGGAGCGAAGTGGATCAGCCCTATGCCAGAAAGGAAGCGTGCTGCGGGCGCCTCTCGAGGTACGCTCTACCCATGACGGCTTCTTCTGGCGGCTCCGACTCCACGGATCGATGCAACATCTGCGGGGGTGACGGCCGCATTAGCAATTCATTCGGCCTCATTGCGAAGTGCCCAAGCTGCCACGGCAGCGGACGTCGGTCCGACAGTGCGGGCATTCACGACGTCACCAAGACGAAAGCTTCGCACCACCGGCAAACCAATCGCGCGCCCGTTGCCGAAAAGAAAACATGGCCCGAAACGGCCGCCGGCGAGCAGCTCGCTCTCGAGATTCGCGACACGAAGGGCCTCAGCAATGAGACCAAGGCAAAGCTCACGCGCGAGATCCTCGATCACGAGGCAACGCACGGCCAATGTACGCAGACCTTCCTAAAAAAAATACGCAAGCAGGTGCGGCCTGTGCCTCCGTCGAAGTAGATCACGTGGAACGCCGCTCGCGCCCTCTCGACAACCTGCCGCGCGTCAGTCGTCGCCTGACAAGAAGCTCGTCATGACACGTCCGACGGCACCGTCGTTCGTGTCAAGCATGACGAACCAGAGATCCTTTTCGCTGCGCCCCTTAACATAAGAGTTGGGCTTTTCCTTCTGCAGGGTGTCAAACGCTGTATCCATTTTTTCTTTCGAATCGAACGACAGCACGAGCCCTTGCTTGCCAAATTTCTCACCCTTCTCGGTGAGAATATCGAAGCGTGCGATTTCCTTAGCACCCGACGCGGCGTCGGCCGGAATTGCCGTGCAATTGTCTGCGATCTTTTTGACCTTCAGGACACTGCAGACGCTGGCAGCTGATTTTTGCTTTCGGCAGCCCGTGATGGACGTCATGAGAACCAATGAACCGACGATCGCAATCGAACAGAGTATTCGCATGCAACGCACGATATGTGAGCTCGAAACGCGCTGGAAGGGGTCTCGAATCATTCGTGCGCGTCGAGCGGCGCATCAATAAGTAACGCTCTTTCGTGAGAACGACGTGTGCAGCTCGACCGACATACACGCGCTCCTACCCAAACGTACGAGCACGGATGCCCCCGCCTAAACGTTGCTCACCTTCGCGCCGTACTCTTCAATGCCCGCCGGACTACTAGCGTCCATTCGGGAGGGGAGCTTCGCATGTTCGCAAAAGGTCTCATCGGAATTGTTGCAATGAGCGCATTCGTCGCGGTGACGTCAACCGCGAAGGCTGAGTCGTGGCCGACCGTTGGATGCAGTAGCAAGGTCACTCGGAATGTCGCGTGGTGGATGGCGAACGGACTCAAGCTTGCGTACCTCGACCGGCAGGCCAAGAAGAAGCCCGAGGATTGGGCTCACTGGGCCAAAACGTTCCGAGCTGCGTACGAATACCAGCTTCCGAAGGCGAAGCTGAGCGACGGGGCGAGCTACGCGATGTTCAAAGGTCAGCTCGACCCTAACAAACCCGTATCAGCGACGATTGGAAGGTCGGAGTCACACATCTACGTGTTCTATGCCTCGATCAAAGTCGATCGTGCCCTCAACGTCGACATCGAACGTGGATCGGGGTCGCGCTACGAACTCGCGATGCGCGCGCAGGTCTGCGCGTACTCGAACCATTGGCGAGAGCCACCGGTGGTTCCAAAGGAAGCCATCCCTTATGAGCACGAACACCTCTTCGCGTCCGACACGCT
>JAHFDX010000159.1 GCA_023248785.1 Myxococcales bacterium | reverse complement strand
AGAACCCCACAGCTGCACCGAATGGCAGCTCGAGAATCATGAAGAGAAACGGGGGGGTGGGTCTTCCGCTCACGGCCGGCGATGTTGCGGGCGCATTCATCGCCGCGCACTTTTGCACGGGCGACGCGGCATGTCATCCGCGCATATCCCGATCTTTTTCATGTCACCCAGGGTGAGCAAAGCGAGCGAAGGATCCTCTTTTCACTCAACGACAGCGGAGGGTGTCCTTCGCTCCCTTACGTCACTCCGGATGACATGGAAAGAACTTATTGCATTCATGTGCATACATGCATAAATAGAAGATATGCCGGAAATATCGGCCTCGCAGGACCGCCGTTGGGAGCTCTATCGGGTTCTTGGCGAACCATTGCGGTTGCGTGTTCTTGCTCTCTCGGACGCGGAAGAGCTCGCGATTTTTGAACTCGCCGATCTGCTGCGCGAGAGTCAGCCCAATGTCTCGCGGCACGTGGCAACGCTTCGCGATCTCGGTTTGTTGGCGATGCGAAGGGACGGCACGCGGAGCTTTGTGCGGCTTCATGACGGTGTTCGCCTCGATCCGGTCGTCCGTGACGCGCTCGAGAGCGGCCGCGCCCTATGTCGCCAAGATGGCAGCTTGGCTCGAGTGATCTCAATTGTGCGTGCACGCGATCATGCGGGTCGTGAATACTTTGCACAGCCACGGCAGAGCCCTTTGCTCGAGGGTGTGCGCGAGATCGGGGCGTACTTGATGGCCGTGGCGCCGCTTCTTGAGCGACGCGCGTTGGCGGTTGACGTGGGCACGGGCGATGGCAGCTTGCTTGACGTCCTCGCGCCGCTCTACGACAAGGTCGTTGCCCTCGACCGATCCGCAGCGCAACTCGCTTCCGCACAAGAGCGCGTTCGAGTGCGTGGCTTTGAGAATGTTGATTTGTATCAAGAGGAGATCGATTCGAAGCGGATCAAGAAACTTCTCGGTGCAAAGGCGGATGCTGTTTTCGCTTCGCGCGTGTTGCATCATGCGCCAAAGCCCCGTGCGTATCTTGAGGCGATGGCTGCGATAGCAGCGCCGGGTGGCGCAATCCTTGTGCTGGACTATGAGCCGCACGACGAAGAGTCTCTGCGAGAGCAAGCGGATGTGTGGTTTGGTTTTGAAGCAGCCGAGCTCAAGCGTCTCGCAAAGCAGGCCGGGCTCGAACGGCCAACAGTGACACACATTGCGCCTTCGATGCGCGGTCGTGGCCCAGATCGCGATGTCGGATGGCACGTGCTCGTGGCACGAAAGCCGCCGGGTCTCCAGAGGATAGCAGGCCGAAATTAGTAAGGATCGTTGTTACGAAAGGAACATGTGATGGCTGAAAATTACAAAGTTGCGGACATAAGCCTCGCCGACTGGGGCAAGAAGGAAATCTCTATTGCCGAGAGCGAAATGCCCGGCTTGATGGCTCTGCGTGAAGAGTACGGCAAGACCAAACCCCTAAAGGGCGCGCGCATCGCCGGTTGCCTTCACATGACCATCCAGACCGCGGTGCTCATCGAAACGCTGCGGCATCTTGGCGCGGAGGTGACGTGGACGAGCTGCAACATCTTCTCGACGCAAGACCAAGCCGCCGCAGCTGTAGCCGCATCGGGCGTGCCTGTGTTCGCGTGGAAGGGCGAGACCGAAGAGGAGTACAACGAGTGCATCGAAAAGCAACTCTCTGCATTTGAGGGTGGCAAGGGCCCCAACATGATCCTCGACGACGGCGGAGACCTGACCGTCATCGTTCACCAGAAACACGCAACGCTCTTTGGCGGCGCGGATCCCATTCGTGGGATTTCTGAGGAAACAACAACCGGCGTGCACCGCCTTTACGACATGGCCAAGAACGGCACGCTCAAGGTCCCATGCTTTAATGTAAACGACTCGGTTACAAAATCGAAGTTTGATAACCTTTACGGTTGTCGCGAGTCGTTGGGCGATGGCTTGAAGCGTGCGACCGGCGTTATGTTCGCGGGCAAGGTCGCGGTGGTGGCCGGCTACGGTGACGTGGGCAAGGGCTGCGCGCAGTCGCTGCGCGGACTTGGAGCGCGAGTGGTCATTACTGAAGTAGACCCGATCATTGCTCTTCAGGCGGCGATGGAAGGATACCAAGTCACCACGATGGAAAAAGCCGCCCCACTCGGTGACATTTTCGTCACGGCCACAGGCTGCATGAACGTGGTGCGCGCAGAGCACATGAAAGCCATGAAAGATCAGGCGATTGTGTGCAACATCGGCCACTTCGATTGCGAGATCGACATCGCGTGGCTTGAGAAGAATCCGGAGATCAAAGAGGTCAACGTCAAGCCGCAGGTCGACCAGTTTGTCTTCGCGGACGGCAAGCGCATCACGGTTCTTGCGCGAGGTCGTCTTGTGAATCTCGGCTGCGCGAACGGGCATCCATCTTTCGTCATGTCGACGAGCTTTTCGAACCAGGTCATTGCGCAGATTGAACTCTGGAACAACTACAAGAACTACAAGATCGGCGTGTACATGCTGCCGAAGAAGCTCGACGAGAAGGTCGCTGCGCTTCACTTGAAGAAGCTGGGTGTTGAGCTGACAAAGCTCACGGCGGAGCAGGCGAGTTATCTGGGGGTTTCGGTGGATGGGCCGTTTAAGCCCGAGCATTACCGATACTGACTGCGTCACCTTCGTGGAGTTGTCTATAATTTGGTCAATGTTGACCAACATAGTGCGGCCCTGTATGCTTCGTGTATGGGGTCCGCTGTAAAGAACCTGTATGAGGCAAAGACGCAGCTTTCCAAGCTTGTGGATCGCGCGTCGAAAGGTGAGGAATTCATCCTTGCCAAGGATGGTGTTCCTCTGGCACGACTGGGTCCTCTTGCGCACCAAGACAGGCGCAAGCCCGGTGGATGGGAAGGGAAAGTCTGGATAGCTGACGATTTCAACGGGCCGATGCCCGACGAGGAGATGGCGCTTTGGGAGGGCGAAGGCCCAGTGTCGCCTCCATTGAAGCGCAAACGTAAAAGGAAAAAGTGAATCTGCTGCTCGACACACAGATCGTGATTTGGTGGAGAACTCGCGATCCACGGCTCAGCCAAGCGGCGATGGCGGCAATCACCAACGCGGGGTCAGTGTTCGTGAGTGCAGTCTCGGTGATCGAAGCCGCGATAAAAATTTCGCTGGGCAAACTAAAACTCCCAGAGCCATTTTCCGTTGGAGTCGACCAGTCCGGGTTTTCGCGATTACCCGTGACGTTCGAACACGGCGAACGCCTCCGCGTGTTGCCCATGCACCATCGAGATCCATTCGATCGATTGCTCATCGCGCAGGCGCTTGAAGAAGGACTCACGCTGCTCACATCGGATGGTGCGTTGAAACGCTACCGTGTACCCATCGTCTTGGCGAAGTGAGCGCCTTCGACTCAACCGCGCTCTTCAGGGACAACTCCTTGGCAGGTTGCCGGACCGGCTCTTAGCCCGAATCGTATCAAATCTCCGGCCACTTCAAGCCGCTTTCACATCAACCGTCATCTTGATCTTCGCTCGCTGAAGCTGGTCCTGTAGGCAAAATTTGATTGCCAAGTCCTGGGGGAACGAGCCGACCTTCGCGATTTTCATGGCGAGTGCGGGACTGACAAGCACGCGGCCCTTTTCGATATCGCAGATCATCGATCGCGACACCTTCACGCGTCTCGCCAACTCAGCCTGCGAGAGATTCATGTTCGCCCGAACCGCTGTCAGAAACGCGCCGAAGGTCATCGGTCCCATTTCTCTCTGGAAAAAAGCGCGCGCTTTAGTACTCATGTTTGTTCATCTCCGCGACGGAAACGATCGCGATATCGGCCTGTCCTTGTTCCTTGTAGTAAACCCGATACCCCCGGCTCAATCGGGAGGATCTCTGACCCTGACGTTGCCCCTTTAGCGGTTCATCATGATAGCCAGGAATGATTCGCATGGCCGAAATTCCCTCCTCCTCAATCAAGAGCGTCCAGGTGCGAAGCGCCTTTTGGATCTCGTTGGGCAGCTTGCGAAATTGCTTCACGGCCAGCCGCTCCAACACCACTTCGTAACGCTTCACTCCTCAGAATGTACTGGTATTTACTGTACGACGCAAGAGGCCTGTGCACCCTCGAGATCCATTGGATCGATTGCTCCTCGCGCAGGCGCTTGAAGAAGGACTCACGCCGCTTGCATCGGATGGTGGGCTGAAACGCTACCGTGTACCCATCCTGTTGGCGAAGTGAGAGTCGGCGGCACAAAACGCTTGCGTATTTTCTTTCGTGCAAAAACGGCCTCGGGCGCAGGCATGGTGGAGTGTTCCATGATCCCGCGTCGCGCCTATCTCCTGCTGTCTATGCTTTGCGGTTGCGCACCACAGCTTCAAATCGACTACGAGGCGATGTTCACGGATCCGGGGCCTCAACAGCAAGGCGAGGTCTGCTGCGACTCCTCAGCCGTGACGTGCAAGGCAGGATCCTATTGCGATCCAACGACCTTGGGATCCGGACCCATCTTCCGCGTTGGCAAGGCATGTATCCCGGGCTGCACATCGAATGACAACTGCGCTGAGGGGCAGACATGCCACAAGTCGGCGAAACATGGTGTTGGAGCATGCGGCGGACCAGACGCCGGGCCACCACGAGAACCAGACCCGTGCGGGCAGCGTACCGCCGATGACAACTACTGCGCGGAGGCGGGACTGCCGTCGGACGGAACCCTTCGCCACTGTGACGCGGGCTCAGACCGCCCGCAGGATACGGAGTGCCGAAGGCTTGAGGCGTCGTCGATGCTTTCCGGGTGGTGGTGCTGCCCGTAGTCGGGCACATTTGCTCTACTTGATTGCGAAGCGTATATTACTATTATATACACAGAGAAGATGCGGTTCTCCGATCTTCTCGATGAGTGCACGGAGTTCGAATGGGATTCCGGAAACATCGACAAGAACTGGAAGCTTCATAGGGTTTCCAAGGCCGAAGCAGAGGAGCCGTTTTTCAACAGACCTGTTCTCATCGCGAGCGACCTTAAGCATTCAGAAGGCGAGGCTCGCTTTGCACTCCTAGGTTGCACGAACGCGGGGCGGCAGCTCGCGATCATTTTCACGGTGCGCGCCAATCGAGTGCGAATCATCTCTGCGCGGGACATGAGTCGGAAGGAGCGGAAGTATTATGAGCGCCCGAGAAAAGAAAGATAAGAGGCCAATTCCTCGGTTTGCAAACGAGGATGAAGAACGCAGGTTTTGGGCAAAAAACGATGCCACCGATTTTTTTGACTGGGGTACGGCGCAGCAGCCGAGCTTCCCAAAACTCAAGCCCACAACGGAGTCGATTTCATTGCGACTCCCCATTGCGATGCTCGAGGAACTCAAGGCGCTCGCCAACCAGAAAGACGTCCCCTACCAATCGTTGATGAAGGTGTATCTCGCAGAGCGCATTGCGCGCGAACGACGGAGTCGCAAAGCCTCGTAATCTCGTCAGTGCGCGGGAATGTCCTTGCGTGCCGCCTCGGCGAGTTCCTTCGCCCATGTTCGTAGCTTCGCCTCGTTCGGCCCCTCCAGCATGATGCGAAGCTTGGCTTCGGTGCCGCTCCAGCGGATAAGCACGCGACCCTCGACGCCCAGTGATTTTTCGACCTTCGATGATTGTAACTGCAGATGTTTCATATCATCGACAGGACGCTTCGATGGAAGCGCGATGTTCTCCATCACCTGCGGTACCCGATCCATGGCGGTGCGAGCGAGTTCGCTGGCACTCTTTTGCGTGCGGAGCATGAGAGCGAGCACTTGGAGGGCGCCGATGATGCCGTCGCCGGTGGAGCTGTAGTCGAGGAAGATGAGGTGGCCGGATTGCTCGCCGCCTAGGTTGTAGCCATTTGCGCGCATGGCTTCGACGACGTAGCGGTCGCCGACTGCCGTGCGAACGAGTTTGCAGCCGTCTTTCGCGAGTGCGCGTTCGAGGCCCAGGTTGCTCATCACGGTTGCGACGACGGTCTTCTTTTTGAGTTCGTTGTCGGCAAGCATGCGTTGTGCGCACATGGCCATCACAACATCGCCGTCAATGACCTGACCCTTTTCGTCGACCAGAATGACGCGATCAGCATCGCCATCGAGCGCGATCCCAAGTGCCGCGCCGCGTTTCACTACTTCAGCGCGCACATTGTCGGGATGGAGTGCGCCGGCGTCGCGGTTGATGTTCACGCCGTTCGGCTTCACACCCAAACAGTGGATCTGTGCGCCGAGCTCGCAGAAAACGAGGGGCGCGACTTTGTAGGCAGCACCGTGCGCTGCGTCGATCACCAGGCGAACGTTGTCGAGCGTGAGATCGCGCGGAAACGTCTGCTTGAGGAACGTCACGTAGCGACCCTTTGCATCTTCGATGCGTTCGGCGCGACCGATGCTAGGGCCCGTGGCGCGCGTGCCAAGCATCCATTCGGCGCGCATGAGGTGTTCGAGCTCTGCCTCGACCTCGTCGGGAAGTTTGAAGCCGTCTGAGCCGAAGATCTTGATGCCGTTATCTTGATAAGGATTGTGACTCGCACTGATCACAATGCCGGCGTCCGCACGCATGCTGACCGTGAGGTGCGCGACTGCGGGAGTGGGAACTGGACCGCACAAAATCACGCGACCGCCCATAGAGCAAATGCCCGCGGCAATGGCTTGTTCGATCATGTAGCCGGAAAGGCGTGTGTCTTTTCCGATGAGAATGCGAGGCGTGTGTTTCTTCCCGCGGCCGGCGACGTGGGTAATGGCGCGCCCTAATTGAAGGCACAGCTCGGGTAACATCGGATGCTCATTGGCCGTTCCACGAATGCCATCGGTGCCGAATAGATGCCGAGCGGGAGTCGGAACTTTTGCACCGTTCGTGGATGGCTTTGAAACGGAGCTGCTCTTTTTTTTCGAGGTCTTCGTAGTTTCCATACATCCTCAATCGCGGAAGTTGATGAACTGAAGCTCGATGTCGAGGTCTTTGCCTCGCACGAGCGCAATGGTGGCCTGCAAATCGTCTTTGTTTTTGCCCGAGACGCGAACTTCAGCCTGCATGATCGAAGCTTGCACCTTCAGTTTCGAATCTTTGATAACGCGTACGAGCTCTTTGGCCTTCTCGGTTTCGATGCCTTCCTTCACCTTGATGAGGATTCGGCATCCGCCCTTGCCAGTGGGCTCGGGTTTCTGAACGTCAAGATACTTGAGCGAAACCTTGCGCTTTACACATTTTTCCTGAAACACAGTGAGCGCAGCTTTTGCGCGTTCCTCGCTTGAGGAGCGAATGGTGATGCCGTCGTTGTTTCTTTCAAGTTCAGTGCCGGTGTCCTTGAAATCGAAGCGTTGTCCGATCTCTTTGCTTGCCTGATTGAGGGCGTTGTCCACCTCGTTCGACGGCACCTTGGAAACGATGTCGAAGCTTGGCATTGAGAAGTCTCCTGCAACGACAGGCGAGGGTACACAGGGGAGAAGAGCGCGGCTAGCGTGTTAGAGAGAAACCGGCGGGTCGCGTTCGAGTCCGAGGATGACGGCCCGCGCTTCGCCAACCAGGTACAGCGAGCCACACACAACCACGAACGGTGCGGCATCGCATGCTCGAAGCAACGCGTCGTTCATTGAATGGCAAACAATGCCGCGTTGCCGAGCCGCAAGTTCTGTCGCTGGCACGGCCGATCGTCCTTGGGGTTCGACATAGTAACGGTGGGCTGAAAGCGGTGCGAGGGTTGAAAGACTGGTGCGCCAGTCCTTGACGGCGAGCGACCCGAAGACCAGTGCGACTTCATCGGGCGATCTCCGAAGGCCCCTCAAGTAGACCGCAAGCGCCTCCGCGCCGTCCGGATTGTGCGCACCGTCGAGCAATACGTAACTATTTATGTGACGAAGTTGCTTGAGGCGTCCGGGCCACACGGTCTTTTAGAGGCCCTCTGCTCGATGAATCTTCGACAGGCCA
>JAHFDX010000158.1 GCA_023248785.1 Myxococcales bacterium | reverse complement strand
GGGAGCGAAGAAAGAAACGTAACTTTCTTCGGCACCATGAACGATTCGAGGCGCTGCACGCAGTATTGAACGACTTGCGCGGGCGTGTACGTCGTGCCTTCGACGATCGCGAGGTACGCACGCACGGCTTGTCCCAGCACGGGATCATCTTCACCGACCACGGCCACCTCAAGTACACCCGGCATCGAGTAGAGGATGTTCTCGACCTCGCGCGGGCTCACTTTTTCTCCGCGCGTCTTGATGATGTCGTCTTTGCGGCCGATGAAATACAGGTAACCCTCTTCGTCCGTTTTGAAGAAGTCGCCGCTGTGAAGGTACATCTCACCCGGAAGGTCGCCCGGCTTAAGCCATTCCGCCGTGACCTCGGGTTTTTCCCAATAGCCGCGCATGACGTGCGGCCCGCGAATAACAAGTTCGCCCACGGTGTTTGGCCCAACCCGCTTGCCATCGGCATCGATGACGAACACCTCCATGTTCGGCATGGCTTTACCTACGCTCGTGGGCTTTCGATCGATGTCTTCCGGCGGTAGGTACGCAACCCGCTTGCACTCGGTGAGGCCGTACATCGAATAGATGCGACCCTTGGGCGCGAGCCTTTGAAGTGTGTGAATATGCGCCACCGAAAGCGCCGCAGCCGTGTTCGTCACATAGCGAATGTTGGGCAGGCGCAAACCTTTCTCTTCATATTGCTTCAAAATGGCGGCGATCGTTGGCACGACGGGAAGACCGGTGACGCCCTCCTTCTCGATGATCTTAATGACTGCCATCGGATAATTGAACGACTGCTCGAGAACGAGCGTTCCGCCGAACTGATTGACCATGAGCCACTGGTAAAGCCCGTAGTCAAAGCTCATGGGCAATAGACAAATCACGATGTCATCGGACTGATTTCGCAAGTACGTGGTGATCGACTCAGCTGCCGAAACCATGTTGTGGTGCGTGAGCATCACGCCCTTCGGTTCGCCCGTGGAGCCCGATGTGTAAATGATCGACGCGAGATCGATTGGGATGTTGCGCGTCGCTCGCCGAGCCGCGCTCGCTTTAGCTACCGCGCTCTCAAATGCATGCAATCGAACGTGCGCGATTGAGCCCTCGACCACGCCGCCTTCTTGTCCCGTCACGAACAACGCGTGCTGAAGGTGCGGTGTGTGTGGGAACACCTCGCGTACGATGCGTTCGAGAAGTTGATCGGTAATGACCACCTTCGCTCGGCAATCGTTGAGCATGTAGGTGAGCTTGTCCGCTTTCGTTTGTGGATTCACGATGCTGAACGCGGCGTCGGCGCGCAAAATGCCCCAAATCGAAACCGCAAGCTCAACCGAGTTATCGAGATACACGACCACGCGATCTCCCCGGCTCACCCCCTGATCCACCAGCAAATTCGCGAGGCGATTCGCCATGTCGTCGATCTGCCGCCAGGTGAGCCGCCGCTCCTTGAAGATGAGAGCTGTCTTGTCGGGACTCTTCGAAGCCGAACGCTCCAAGTACTCATGCAGCATCGTGACGTGCGACACGTTCATGACAGATCCCCTCGGACGCTAAAACTGAATTTTACTTCGCCGTTTTTCGTTCTACATATCCAACGATGTTGTTCACGGTGTCGAAGTTCTCGGGCACCGCATCTTCGTTGTCGACCGTAAAACCAAACGTTTCCTCAATAAACACGATGAGGTCGAGTGCGCGAACTGAGTCGACGATGTGCGCTCGCTCAAGCGAGGCGTCGTCTTTCAACACGCTCGGCTCCTGACCCTCAAGAAAACGCTCTAGGATCATGGCGCGCACGTGCTGACGGATTTCGTCTTGCGTCATCATTGCTCCCTATTCGGCTCCTTATTCGCCTCTCTACTCGCCCCCCTACTCGCCTCTCTACTCAAACGCGTAGGCCTTTTTTCGCGACCGTCCGATCGCGTAGGCCCCCTGGTTGTACACGAGTTCGAGCGGAGTGTCGTGGCTGAGAAAGAAGAGCGGACTCGCCCCAAAGCTGTACGCGCCGCAGTGCATGAAGGCCAAGAGATCACCGACCTCTGCGCGTGGAATTTCAAGCGCGCGCGCCATGGAATCAATCGGCGTGCAAAGCGGTCCGACGAGCTCTTGCGGCACGGTCTTTGCGGAAGCATCGCGCGAAAGATTCTGCACCGGATAGTTCTTCTTGATGAGTTGGCCGAAGTTTCCGGTCGCCGGAAAACAATGGTTCATGCCGCCATCCATAATCACGAAGCGCTTCCCTCGCGCTTCTTTGACGTCGACTACGCGCGTGACATAGACGCCATACGCGCCGATCAGAAATCGCCCGAGTTCGAGTATGAAACGCGTCTGAGAAAGTTCAGGTATCGATGCTTGCGCCTCGTTGAGCATACCCGCCAGGCTTTTCGCGAGCGCATCGTTATCCATGGCGACTTGCCCCGCAAAATAGGGAATTCCAAACCCACCGCCCAAGTTGACGATAGAGAGTTTCACGTCATGCGCGCGGGAGAGCGAGACCGTCAATTGTAACGTCTGCTGAACATTTTCCAGAATCGCGCGCGGCTCAAGGCAGTTCGTGCCCGAATACACGTGGAATCCCACGAGATCGATCGTCTGGAGCGTCTTTGCAAACTCCACGATGCGCGGCACATCCTCCTCTGGAATTCCAAATTGCGAGGGACCGCCACCCATGCGCATTGGAAAATCTTTCGGCGCGCTGTGAGGGTTGATGCGGATCGTGATCCCCTGCCGCATGCCGTGCTTTGCGGCGATCGTGGCAAGCCGCTCAAGCTCCAGCGGAGACTCGACACTGACAATGCCAACACCTTTTTTAACGGCGAGCTCAAGCTCGTCGGCACACTTGCCGGGACCGGCGAAGCTCATTCGTTTCGCATCGAAGCCAATGCGCGTCGCAATCTCAACTTCGCCACCGGAAGACATGTCGAGCCCCGGCACTTTGCTAAGGTACGCCTTGAGGACGGCGGGGTTGGTGTTGGCTTTGACGCAATAATAAAGATCGACCGATTTCGGAAGTTTCGAGGCAAACTGCGCATAGTGCGCGAGTGCCGCGTCCATGTCGTACAGATAAAACGGCGTACCATGTTGGGCGGCTAAAGCAGCGTAGTCGTGGGCGTTCATCGGTTCGTCCATTCCGAGAGTAAACGACTTTTTCAACCGCCGGGATTCTTTGCAGTGAGGTCAAAATTCGGGCCCTTTGGATCTTCCGGCCGAGTTATCCGTATACTGTCCGAGTGAATCTCCCGCCGCCTCGCCAGCCGTTCCAGTCGGCCTACCCACCTCCAGGACCCTCTGGGCAGTATTCCCTTTATCCACCTGGCGCCGGTGGTGGAGTTCCGGGGAAGCCGGAGCCTGCCCTTCGGGAACGCGTTGCGCGCATGCGTACGCTCGTGCGACGAGGGATTGGTTTTT
The DNA here is from genome assembly GCA_023248785.1 of Myxococcales bacterium. Lineage (GTDB taxonomy): Bacteria > Myxococcota_A > Polyangia > Polyangiales > Polyangiaceae > JAHFDX01. The sequence continues at coordinate 4,498 of JAHFDX010000158.1, read as the reverse complement.
GGAAGGGCTCGGCGCTCATCATCCTCATCGGCCTCGGCGCTGCGTACTTCGCGATGATGAATACGAAGCGAACGTACCGGGCCGAGTGCACGGTCGTGTTGAAGAAAGGGATTCAAACGAGGGAGAATCAAGAGCGCGACAGCGCAGAGCAAACCAAGGCGAAACTCAAAGACATGCTCACCGAAAAGAGCCGCCTCGAAGGTGCGATTCGCGAGTTCAAGCTCTTTCCTTCGGTCGTCAACTCGCCTCGCGGAATTCAACCCGCGTACGAAGAGATGAAGAACGACAATGTCGGCTTCCGAGCATCGGGCAGCAACTATTACTACGTGAGCTTCTACTACCCTGAGGAGCAACGCGTCGACACGCCCGAGCTCGTACGCAAGGTCACGCAATACCTGGCCGACACGTTGATCGCGGATTACACAAAGACCAACTTGACCGACCTGACCGTCGCGGCCGACTACAAGCAAATCGAGTTGACGAAGGCGCTTGACGCATTCGACAAGGCGAACGTTGCGCTTGCGAAGTTTCTCGAGCTGCATGAAGGCTACGCGGCGTCACTTAATGCAGCCGCTGTCTCCATGGGAATGGCGGCTGCACATGCGCCTGGCACACCCGGTGCCACGTCGCCTCGGCAGGCGGGATGGTTGCTTGGGAAGAGGGGCGTCCCGGCCTCACGTCCGGCGGTCGATCCGGCGCTTCAAAAGTTGTTCAATGAGGATCCGGAACTCAAAAAGCTCTACGGCGAGCGCGGAAATCTCATCGCGAGCATTCCCCCGCGCGTGGGCACACCGGCGCCACAACCGAATGTTCAAGTAGCGGTTACTCCGGAAGAACACGATGCCGCGCGACAAGCCGTCAACGAAGCGAAATCGGAGCAAACTCAGAAGTGCAACGAGCTCGCCACTAGCGGCGTGACATCCGAGCACCCGAATTACAATGCGCTAAAGCGTGGGTGCGATGCAGCGGCCGGCAAAGTGGCCGCGGCTCAAGCCAAGCTTGGGGAGCTGAATAGAGCGAAAACTTCCGCAATGGCTCCGCAGCCGGAGTTGAAGGACGAAGGTATTCCCGACGACATCAAGGGACCTCTCGGGGCGGTTGAGGCAAAGATTCAAGCTCGAGAAAAGGCCATCAAAGACGGCAACCCCTCGGTTACAACGGCTCCAAGCGATGCCGGTGCACCATCGCCGTCGACCATGAGCGATCAGGTGCAAACCGAGCAGCAGTTCCAGCAACTCCTTCAGGCTCAGAAGGACTCGAAGGGCCGCCTCGACGACATGCAGAAGCTCTACGACAGCGCGCGCCTCGCTGCAGAGGCGGCCAAGTTCAAAGCCAACGAAATCATGTTGGTAAACGCACCCGCGAACAAGCCCACGCAAGCGACCAAGGGACGCGGCGGCACGTTCATCATGGTGAGCATGCTCGGCGCGATACTTGGACTGCTCTACGCCGCAGCGCGTGTCGTGTTCAACGACAAGGTGATCGACAAGGGCGACCTCGACGCGCTCGACGTCATCCCCGTTCTTGGCGTAATTCCGCACCTCAACGGTGCTGTGCCCGGGAAAAAGCGAGCGAAGGCGTAGTACGAGAGGCCTTGCGGGGTCCTTCGCTCCTTGCGGTCGCTCAGGATGACATGAAAAATCCACATGTCATCCTGAGCTCCCAAAGGGAGCGAAGGACCCCCAAGGTCTCACGGTGAAAACCAAGGCACCGCCATAAACCCTCGAAACTCGCGATCCGTGTAGTCGTAGAACGCGCCAAGCCTTCGGATATCCATGGGATCAAACGTCCAGCGCGTGCTGACGCCGCTGGCATTTGAGAAGCCCATCACGTAGCCAGCGTCTCGCACCGCTCGGCGGATCGCTGGGAAATACGTAAGCGGTTTACCAACCGGATACGAGACCGCAACGACAGGCTCGCGGAGCACGTCTTCGAGCACCCGCTTGGACTGGACGAGTTCGTCCTTCAGGCGCTCTGGGGAAAGCGTTTGAAGCACGCGGTGTGAAGCTGTGTGCGACTGCACATCCATGCCCGCACGCCGAAGTGCGCGAACATGATCCCACGTCATCAACATTCCGTCCGCCAAGTGTCGCTCTTCTTTCGAAGAGAGCGATACGTCGCACCCGCGCGCGAGCTCTTGGAAGAACCGCTCGAGGTCGAGATCATACGTGTCCTTCACAATGCGCAGACACGCCCGAACCGCCGTGCTGACCTGCTTGTCGTCCGCGCGCGGAAGAACGCGCACGTCGGGATATTGTAACTCTATTTGATCTTTTTTAGACGACTTCACAAAGAAGTTGATTTTGTCCCACCAAAAGAGCTTTCGCTCGGCCAGATAGTCGGTCGCGATGAAGAATGTCGCGCGCGTGCCGTGTTTTTGAAGGAGAGGCAAGACAACGTCATGGTTATCGATGTACCCGTCGTCGAACGTGAGAAGCAGCGGGCTCTTCGGAAGCGGTTCACCTTTGGTTACGAATCGCGTGAGGTCGTCGATGCCAATCACATCGAAGTGACGCGTGTAAAACGCGAGCTGCTCGTCAAATTGCTCCTTCGTCGTGTCCACCACACCGTCGTCGTACAGCTTGGCACGCGCCGTATCTGCCGCGCTGTGATACGTGATTGCCGTGATCCATGGCACGCCCACGGCACGCTGCGCGCGAAGAAGTGCCTCGCCCAAGTGAGTTATGTCCAGCGCGCGCGCAATGGCTCCGCGACCCATCGTTTGTAGGATACGAGCGAATCGTCGTTGTTCGAAGTCTTAACGACCCAGAAGCTCCGACACGGTGAGAAAAGAGTACCCGTCGTCGCGAAGCTGCTTCACAAGGCCCGGAAGAGCTTGCAGCGTCCACTTTTGGAATTCATGCAGGAGCACAATTTCGCCCGGCGAAACGCGCGCGGGCGACACGCGTGACACCACTTCCTCCGCGCGATCGGTACGGCAGTCGTCCGAATCGAGAGACCAGAGCACGGTTGTGTATCCAGCCGCAGCGACCTGGGCAATCGAGCGTGGAGTTTTCGCCCCCTGCGGAGGTCGCACCAGAGGCCTTGGTGATCGCGACGGCGGGAGCAAGGCTTGGGTATGGGATAACTCGTCGAGTAGCTCACCCGAACTGAGCTTCGGAAATGCTCGATGGGTATACCCATGCGAAGCAACCTCGTGCCCGCCTCGCACGTACTCGAGCATCACATCCGGATGCTCTGAGGCGTGCTGCCCAATCACAAAAAATGTTGCACGTACACCAAGCTCCGCAAGGCAGGCGAGAAACTCGTGTGTCATCTCGTCGGGGCCATCATCGAACGTCAGTGCAACCGCACGATGTTGCGTCGGACCTCGCACGACGAGCACGTCATCCGGAATGCCATAGTGCAGCGCCGCCTTGAGGAGATGCGACCTGGTCCTTACCCAAGTGCTCGGACGCTCTGCCAACGTGTACCCGGCCATGTCATCCGCACTATACTTCGAGCCTTGCCCTCGCGTGCGTCTCTCGTGCTCTCCTCGATCCCGTTCTCCATTGCGGTCCGATACGTATGCCATTCGATCATGCTCTGGCTGGCGCTCTGGAACGAAACGCAAAGATACCCGCCCCTCTCGGATCGCGTTTTGGACCTCATCCCGCGGATCGATTGGATCGCTCGTCATAACTACCACCTGTGGATTTTCCTCTACGTGCCTATCGCGCTCCTGCTGTGGCGCGTGGATCGGGCGCGATTTGTGCGTCTTCACTACGTCAGTGGCGCACTCAGTCTATTGCGCGGGATCTGCATCCTCGCCACCGGTCTCGGACCGGTTGATGGACTGGGCGGAACGACTCTCGCTCCGGACCAGGTGGGCGCGGCCTGGTGGCACCTTGTGAATCCGTTCACTGTATTTTCGGGAAACGCACTTCACGTGTCGCTAACACAGGACCTGTTCTTTTCCGGTCATACGTCATCCACTTTCGCGCTCGTTCTTTTCGCGTGGAGCGCAAATCGCAGGCTTGGGTACGCGGCTTTTTTCGCCCACGTTTTCGTGGTTGCGACAGTGTTTCTGTCGCACCTGCACTACACCATTGACGTAATTGGCGCTTGGGCGGTTACATTTTGTGTATTTGCGATCGCCGAATGGCGAACGGGCTTACTTCGATTCTGTGCCGGGAAGTGACGACGAATCGATGCACGAGGCTTTCGGGGGAATCATGGCAAGGACCACACACGTCTGGCCTTCCTTGCACTTGGTCTTGTCGCACACGCTTCCCGCGCTCTTGTCGACACATTCTGCAACGGGCGGACATGGCGCTTTGATGCAGGTAACTTGCTTCCACGCACACACTTTGCCGTCTGTGCACTTTGGATTGCAGTTCGCGTGGCGCTTTTTCATCACGCACTTGGCATGACTGCCATTGACAACGCACTCTTGGCGCGGCCCGCACTTCTTGTCTTCGCAAACCGAAACGCACTCGCCCGTGCCGTCCGATTTGTTTTTGCAAATCGTGCCGGCTGCACACCTCATTCGCGCGCA